>CALXVX010000061.1 GCA_944392215.1 uncultured Alphaproteobacteria bacterium
GGCCAAAGTTGGCGTCATTTTTATCCACTCCCGGAGCATAAAACTGATTGGCTGCCGTGGCCGCGAGAGCATCGGCTCCAATCTGGTTTATCATGGCTTGTGTATTGGCTCGGCCATCAAATAAGCTGGTGTTTCTTATTTCTGCATCATCACCAATACCACTTGGCTGAGGAATAAAGATATCAGACATTTCTTCCAATGCCTGATTAGCCACTGCTTTGGCTTGCTCCAAAAACTCGGTCGCGCTTTCTAAGGCCGTGGTGGCCGCTTTTATCGTGCTCACTGCTTGTCCCATACTATCAAGCAGAGCATTCAAGTCATCTGCACGGTTATTTAATGAAAGAGCTGTATAGTAAGAACTTGGGTTATCTGTGGCAGAATTTACTTTCTTGCCGGTAGAGAGCTTGTTTTGGGTAGAGGAAACCTGCCCGCTGATGTTTTGCAGGCTCAACAAATTTGACCGCATACTTGCAGTTAAACTTATCTTGTCCATTACTCCCTACTAATTCTCATTTTGATATCAAGTCTTATTATATATGATTCAGCCGTTCTTAGCAAGAAAAAGGGGCTCTTTTTCCCACAAATTAAAAACCCGCTCTAATAGCGGGTTTTTAATTTATGTGATTTCTGTTACTGCTCTTAGATTGCCATCTCGATTAATCTGTACCACTCTTAGTTTTTGCCGCATTTCTTCTATGGTTTTCTTTCTATCAATTGTTGGATATGTATGCAAAATACGATCTGTAAAAGCCTGATAGGCCGCTTCTGAGCTCTCTGCATGAATCGTTGCCAAGCAGTTATCGTGTCCTGAGCCCATCAGCTCCCAAATAGCCCCGGCATTGCCTGTTGATATCTCACCACCGATAATGGCGTCCGGGGTAAAACGAACCACCAAATCAATGATTTTTGCATAGGTTAACGCGTTGGTCTGCTCCGTTCTGGATAGCACAAGGTGAACTCTGTTAGGGTGCGGCACTATCAATTCTCTTGTATCTTCTATGGTAACTATTCGTTTGTGAATATCTAGAATCTTGAGCAAATTGTTTAAAAATGTTGTTTTTCCCGTTGCTGTTGCTCCGGAAACTAAAATGTGGTCACCCCTTTTGATGCTAAGTAGTAATCTTTCATAAGGATCGTCTGGTTCTTTTATATCTTTTAGTGGATTAATTTTGTGCAATCCATGACCTTGCGTCAGCCCATAATCTCCTAAACCGAATGCAACATCATCCGAATGCACACGAATCGTCAGAGCTATGCCTCCGGTTAAATCTTCATTATCGTACATCACATTACGGCCACAAATTGCCGAAAAACGATGTTCGCCTGGAATTGCGGCATAGACAACGGGGTTTCCCTCAACCGGATCAAATGGCAATTCATAGGTGTTTGCTACGATGTAAAGTAAATCCGTTAAATATTCTTTGGTTAATTTCTCATCTTTATACATAACCCAAGGATATGCCCTTTTACCTCGTAGACGCAACCATATCTGTCCAGATCTGTTAATGGCTACTTCCTCTATATTTTCTTGATTATACCAATAAGATAGTGGACGAAGTATTGATTCTAAAACCGTAAAGCTCATCTCTCTCTCCTCTAAAATAGTGCAGGAACACCATTATTAGTGCTTGTGGAGTTGTCAGCACCTCCTGTGGCTGAGGTGGCAGAAGATCCGCTTCCTCTGCTCGATGTTGATGGTGGCGGCGGCGGGGCTATGTAGGCTTGCCCCGGAGTCTGTTGTTTTTTAGATTTAGAATCTGACACTAACGGAGCAGGGGCTTTTGTGCTTTCTACATCCTCCATGCTTGAATCATAAACCACATCCCCTCCTGATGAAACTGTTTTGACTGTTGGCTCACGAGATTTCTTTTCTTGTTCGGCTGCCTTTTCTCCATCATCAATGAAGACTTGCGGTTTCTCAAGTTGTAAAGATGCATCTTGATCATTTTCCCAATTCCTTAACCATAAATCTGTATTGGGGAACACTATAATGCGCGTTCCGGCAGGAATATATGTCAGAGGTTTGATATTTGATTTATCTTGTAAAATCTCATCAAAAATGTTGTTCATTTCATTAATGAAATTTTGTCTGGCATCATTGGCTGCCTGTTGGCGAGGACTTTCGTATTCCGATTCATTATCATTCGGAGCCATAAAATATGCTGTCGCACTGGTCAAGCTTGTGGTCATGACCGGTAAAGTGTACTTTTTGAACAATTGCTGATCAACATACCCGAGCGCTCCTGCGCGGCCTTGAGCATCCGCGGTTAGTCCCTGGAAGACGAACAAAGATCCATCCGGACGTATCAGCCGCTCCCATGATATTTGGACACGCGCCGATTCTGAGGTGGCTTCCGTACTGGCTGTTACTCCCCCCAATGTGCCAATCAAGCGGCTGCCTGCAGGAATGATCACATTTCGGCCTTCTTCCGCATAAACATTTCTCTCTACGAATGCCGTTATTGGTGCCGGATTGTTCGAATCTATCGACCTTGCTATGACTGCCGGAATCGGCTTGTCTGATAATATCATCTCACTCATGTTAACTCGCCAGGATGATATGATCTTGGGTATCCCTTGTTCTGTCCAATCCTTTTGCATCCCGTCAAAGGCTTCTTTGCGCGTACCGTTACTAATGCGCCCTACCGTTATATTTTTTCTTCGTTCAGCCATGGCTGCATTTAATGCTGCCTGACGCATCGGGTCATATCTTTCCCCTGGGCCATACCCTCCTCCCGGGCCTAAGTTGCCCGGAGAGCCTGTTCCTGTCCCGTAGGCTCCACCATCTCCAAATGTGCCGGGGGGTACAAATATACCACCGTTTTCAGATGCTCCTCCGCTTTCAGAAGAACTGTTCACCTCTTCAATCCCTACCAGATTTCCGTCATCATCAATAACCAAACCATCGGGCATTAAATACCCTACAACTTTGCCATCTTTGTTTACGACACTCTTATCTTCTTGTATCTCGCCAAGATACTCTCCATCGGGAGTCAGCGCTATCCCCAGTGATTTCCTGTGCCCTGTGCTCTCTAATAGCTTTAGCGCCGGCGACACTTCTTCCGGCGAGGACTTTTTCTCTGTCGGTTGCGGGGCTTTTTCATACCAGTTACGATTGATCCCTCCTATAATGTTTCCATTAGCATCAACAACATCTCCTGCCTCTGTTAAACGACCAACAACTTTACCATCGGCATTTACGACTAACCCTTCTTTATTTACTCTGCCAATAATGTTACCTTCTTTATCATACACGGCCTGTTGCGTTTGACGCTGTCCAACCTCTTGTCCTTCTTTATTTATTATTTTTCCATCTTTGTTTACATATCCAATTATCTTACCGTTAGAATCCACTAGATTACCATTCTCATCCAAATAGCCTACAAACTCACCTTCTTCATTGAAAACCATTTCTTTTGAACTCTGAGATGCTATTTTACTATAATATTGTAGTGGATACGCCGTGGCGATAACCTCTCCCTTATTGTTTAATATTTCTCCGGCTTTTCCTAACTGTCCGACGATATTTCCTTCTTGTCCGATTACGTCTCCCCCGAATTCGAGTTCTCCTATGACAAGATGACTCTTATCCCTTATATTGTAGTCCCTGTTTCCTCGGCCGATAACTTGCTCATTTGAGTCGATCAGAAAACCCCTCTTTATTCTTCCAAGATTCTTGTTGTTGAAATTTGTTACTTCTCCGTCCTCATTGATGTATCCAATGATATTTTTGTCTTTATCGTAGATGTAAAAATCATAGAGTGCATAGCCTATTTTTTGATTTTCTGACAGAATATAGCCTTCAAAATCTACTTGTCCTATTACTTCTTGTTTATTATTAACGACTGTACCGTTTTGTAGCACCCTTCCGATAAAGACATCATCCCAATTAAACGCAATCTTGTATTCTAGCATTTCGCCCAAAGGCAGTCCCGCAGAGGAATTAACATTGCCGTTTGGTTGTTGATATCCGACAATCTGATTCGAACTATCAACTATGCTGCCATTCAAAATAGAATACCCGATAATCTTTCCGCTAAAATCAATTGCCGATGTATAGCTTACTCTACCCCCTATAAGGCTTCCCTCTGCTGTGTACAGATGCCCCTCTTTATCCAGACAACCAAGATCAGAATTATCTAAACTCAGAACCCTGCCGTTGCTGGTGCTTACTCCTAAAACTCGCCCCGAGACATCTATTATGGGTAACGATTGATTTATTGTTCCTAGTGTGGCGCCGTTATCGCTGATAACGTATCCGTTGGGTAGTGCCTTGCCTAGATATGTGCCTCTATAATTTTGGATATCTCCCCTTGAGTTTACAACGCCGCTAAGTTCACATTTGTTGTTTACTACAGCTCCAAAATTTAAAACACTACCGATAACCGCTCCATTATTGTCAACCACCAAACCTCTTTCAACAACTCTACCTATTTTTATGCCGCTCATATTGTTCACTTGGCCAAAGATATCTGTATAGCCTAGAAAATCCCCTCTAATATCTTTGGCGATTAAGCTGTTAAAGGCCTCCCCTTCGCGCGGAACATAATTCAAAGTATCTTTTCTGTCCGTCTTTACGACTGCTCTGTCTGGCAATATCTTTGCTACAATATTCAGCGACGGGCTTATTATGAGGTTCTCAGCTGTAATATTTCCCAAATAATCTTTATCTGCTCCCACCGCGAATGTTGTTTCTATGTTCTTCCCTATTAATTGATTTTGGGCATCAAAAACATAACCATTACCGTTGATACTCCCTATTCTGCCACCGACAACGTTCACTATGTTGCCGTTTAGCCCCATGACCCCAATCGGAGATCCTGATGAGCCGTAAAAATATGAAAGCTCAATGTTATTTCCTTTTAGATTGCCTTCTTGATCAAAAACGTATCCAAAAGGTGATATTTGCACCTTATCGCTCCCTGTATTTAGACCTCCTGAAATTCCTGACATCCCCAAGAATGTGTTGTTTAGTGCAAAAACGCCCCTTGATGGCAAAACAGCTCCAAGCATCCGACCAGATAAGTCATAGGCATACTTCCCTACCATATATCCTATTGGGGTGCCATTTAGTGCAATAACGCTTCCCCCCGGCACGGCGTGGCCTCGTAAGGCGCCTTTGTAGTCAAACACCGGCCCTGTTGCGCAAATACGCCCCTGCGGGAGACCATCTGTTCCCACCACGACACCTCTTGCTCCCATCATTGCCGAAATATCTTTCGCTCTTGCTAAGTTTCCTTCCGGCATAAGGCGCCCTATATATTTACCACTCAGGTCTGTCGCAGTGGCTGCAAAGTCTATACTGTAACCTATTAAGTTGTTTTCCAGATCTACTATGTTTCCGTCCGCACGTACGCGTCCTAACAGGCGGTCTCCATTTACGACCTCTCCATTATAAGTTACCACACCCAAATAGTATCCACTGTTGTCAAAAGCATAACCCGTGCGAACTATGTGGCCTATAATCTGATTTTCTTCATCATAAACGTAGCCATTAGCCTTTATTCTGCCTATAATCTCAGAGTCAAAATTTGAGACCTGCCCCCCCAGAACAACGCTGCCAATAAACTCCCCCTGCGGTGAAACCACCATCTTGGAAGAAATCAGACGTCCTACCAGTAGATAATCTGTTCCCACACTCTGATATGCATAGCCATCCGGTGTCACCAATCCTATCTTCTGTCCTTGTAAATTGCTAAACTGCCCATCTCCAGTAATTCGGCCAATGGTCGTTCCGTCATCAGCGTAGACTAACCCTGGGAAAATCACCGCACCCATAATGTCAAAATAATCATTTACAACCAGTCCGTTGGGCAACACGCGCCCGACTATTTGTCCTGATGCTAGACGAACCGTTCCATCGTTGCCTACTTTGCCCAATGGTTTGGCATCTTTCCCTATTGCTATGCCTTGGGGGACAACACCCCCTATCAATTTGCCCTCAAAATTTATAATTAAACTATCTGCTGTTACATTGCCTATCAGTTGGTTATTAAAGCCAACGACCTTTCCGTCGGGGATAACTTTTCCCAGCAAATCTCCGTTGAAATCTATGGCGGTTATTTCTTGCGCCTCAGCAGAAGCTACACAAAAAAACGCTGCAATAATACTGAAAGCAACTTGCCTTATTCCTTTTGTTAGCAAACTTCGAAGCCTCAACTTTAATTCCTCCGGTTCTTAGCAACTTCTTGCAAAACGTAACCCGAAACTTTTTTATCTAAATCGATAAAAGAACCATTACTTTTTACTTGCCCAATATTCTGCCCTTCTGCATCTATAACGGCCCCGTCATACCCTAAACGACCTTTGTAACTGCCGTCATTTCCCAAAACCGTGGCCCCTATCTTGTATATTTTGCCTAAAAGGCCGTTGTGGTCATCTACGGCCAGCCCTCCGGACAGAACTTTTCCTATTATTTTACCATCAGATGATTTGATTTTTCCATCAAAATTTACATAACCCACAACTTTATCATTATTGCCGATTACTATATCCCCTGCGACAACTTCTCCTATTAACTTTCCTGAAATACTCAAAACATTCCCATCCGAAAGCACTTTTCCTATCACAACGTTGGCAGAATTTACTACTCCGCCATCCGGTGCGACAACTCCTATAACGTTACCACTGAAATCTATCACGCTGCCTCGGCGCAAGATGTTCAGACTACCATCCGTGGAACCTCCGGGGAGAATTGCCGTTACAACATCTCCTCTTAAATTTGAGACATCTCCCAACGCATTAAGGAAACCACTGTAGTTACCCCAAATGTCAATCATTACACCTTCCGGGATAACCTCTCCAACAACTTTTCCCTCATTATTTAAAACCTTTGCATCGTGACTCGACGTGCCAGATGCTTGCCCATCCAGATTAACCACTTTGCCTGACGCTGTCGCATAACCCAGATATGATCCGTCGTATCCTATAGCAGGCCCTTCCTTTATAACGGATCCTTCATATTCTCCCCTAGAATTATAATAATTTCCTCGACCGTTCACGCGACCTATCTTATCTCCATAGCGATTCATAACAACACCATTGTATTGAGACGCTCCAACAACCTCTCCTCGTAAATTTACTACCTCTCCTGTTGGCGCAAGAGTTCCTACTTGGGATCCGTAGAATCCGATACCATCGTTATGTATTTTTCCCTGTGACACCCCTTTGGCATCATAGATTTCTCCATCAGGAAATACTGTTCCAATCATATTACCCGAAGCGTCTAGGATAGCTGATTTCGACGGAAGAAGCACTCCTATAATATTTCTATTCCCGTCTAATAATAAATTGTTTGGAGAAAGTGTTGCAGACGCTTGGCCTGAAATTTTGACCTTTCCATTGGATGTCACCTCGCCAAGGTATTTGCCAGAAAGATCAAAGCCATAACTCTCTCTAATGACTTTACCCAAGTAAACCCCACTCCCGTTGAAAACCTCCCCTTGCAAGCCTACACAACCTACTGGTAATCTGGCATCGTTAATCACTATATTTTCATCATTTACTTGCCCTAAATATCTACCATCATAATCAACGGCAATTCCTTGGTATCCAACGTGGCCTATAAACTCGCCTTTTTCATTTAAAATACTACCGTCGGGATTGGTGCAGCCAACATAACGATTGGCATCATCTTTGACAATCCCGCTATTATCTGCACGTCCTAGATAACGGCATTCATTGTCAAAAACTCTCCCTTGCGGCACAATTTCTCCGACATAATGCCCTTCTCCATCAATTGCAACGCCTTCCGGAGTCATTTTCAGACCGGTGTCTTCATTGTTTTTCTTTATTTTTCCGTCACTATCCAAATAGCCCAGTTGCTTACAGCCAAAACCAACGACAAAACCTCCTCGAACCATCTTGGCTATAACTTTTGCTCCGCTTATATCTTTAACCAATCCATTGGGTAACATTCTCCCAACTGTTTGCCCCTCGGCATTATTTATCGAGCCATCATTTTGCAACACTCCCAAAAGCTCACCTTGAGGAGTGAACGGCAAATAGCCTCCTTGCACGAGAGTACCAATAATTGTGCCGTTGATGTCAATAATATTCCCATTACCATCTACGAGGCCTATTTCTTTTCCGCTCGCATCATATACTTTTCCACCAGGCCCAACGTAGCCTATTATTTTCCCGTCATTATCCATGGCCAGATTTACCATATCTCCAACCTTGCCTATGACATTTCCTTGTTCATCAACAAGTGTACCATCCTCTAACATTTTTCCAATAATATTTCCGTTAAAGTCACGGACAGTTCCGTCTTCATCAACGTATCCTATTACATTCCCCGCTTCATCGTAAGCTAAACGAACTTGCTTACCTATTTTGCCCAAACTCTTTTGAGCAATAACATTGCCTTTTTCATCCACACGACCGACAACATTTCCGTCCTTATCTACAACATGACCATTTGGCATCACGACTCCCAGGATATTGCCCTCATCATCTAAGGCAACCCGTCCGGGTTTTGTGACTTGGCCAATTACGTTGCCGGACAAATCGACAACACTGCCGTCTGCTCTTACTCTTCCTATAACTTTACCTTCTTTATCAACAACCGTTCCATCAGGCAAAACTCGACCTATAATGTTGCCATTGCTGTCATAGACGAATCCCGTATCCACGGAATGGCCTATAATTTTTCCTTCTGAATCGACAACAGTCCCATCTGGTAGCTCTCGACCTATAATGTTGCCATCCTTATCCACCACCGTTCCGTCAGGATTAACATAACCTATGAGGTTGCCAAACTCATCATAGACCGCTTTCCGATTATCTGCCACACCAATAACATTTCCGTTCTCATCTACAATGAGCCCATCTGCCCCAACACGACCAATTATATTTCCGTTGGCATCTCTTACATACCCTTCAGCATCCACACTCCCTATTATCTTTCCGTCTGGGCCTATGGCATTTCTAACTGCCGGAGACACGCCGTCTTTTACTTTTGCCTCGGGAACCGCCTCACAGATACTGCAATCTTCTTTTGTCACAGCGGTTCCCGTCACCGGAACTTTGGCTGACTTAACATTGCTTTGTCCCAAATTTAACTCATACCACGATATGATAAAATTATTTTGAACATTTCCGGCAATAACTGGTGCCCAACTCATTGTTACGTGGCATGTTTCATCTCCTGACAACGTCTTGTTGTTGCATCCACTTCTAAAAACAAAACCATCTGCCGGCGGCTCTGCTAATTCAACGTTTACTATTTGAACAGCCGCTTTTCCGTTTGTACCAAGCGTTAAGACATTTTTGGCCTCCGTACCAAGGACAACTTGGCCCATCGGAATCGGATCTGGGGTCGTGGTCAGCGGTATTTCCTCATCTATTGTTGTAAATTCTATGTTTTGTGCTAACGAGGGTGTTTCCTCAATATTTAAGACATCCGCATTATCTGTAAAAACAGGCTCTTCATATTCGCTTTCTCGTTGATTACTCTTCATCAACAAAAAAACTCCAAAGATAAAAATTAAAAAAGAAGTAAGACCAATCGCTAAAATTATACGATTGGTTTTTCTTACATACTTCTCCGAATGTGTTAAGTTTTCCTTTTCCATTTACTCTTATCACTGTGTCCTGACTACACTGCAGAAAACACCGTTGCGGCCAAGAATGCTACAGGTTTTATCTCCCTCTTCTAACGTTTTAACCGGTCCTATACGCAGATGGAAGAGTTCCTTTCCTTGCCCATCTGCCGGAGCATCAACTGAGAAAAATGGTTCATACCTATTCAAATCAGCCCCATACTGCGATGATAAGCGATCCCACAACTTTTCCAGATTGGCAACGTTGTCATCGGTTCCAAGCTCAATGGAGATATTGGTATTATCATCATCGCTGAAACCTGATCCATATCCATATTGTTGAGAGTAAGGATTAGGTGCAGAATTACCGTTATTGCTAATTCTTTGCATCTTTGAATAATCAAAGCTGTTTGCTATGCCTCCAGCTTGCAAACCGACACCATTACCTTTGCCGCCCATGGCATATTGCGGAACAATCAGCTGACTTTGCCCTACCTGAATGTCGTACTGCCCAGGAACTCTCTGCCCCCCTGCTCCAGAAGCAATCATATCTTGCCCCATAAAGCCATCTATTGTTCCGGAAGTCCCGTTAGTTTCGGGCAGTCGGCCTGACACCTCCCACGAAGGAGGCAGATAGTCTGCTGAATCAATTGAATATTCCAGGCCACTTTCATCTGAACGGCGCAATTTGATGCAAACTATACGTTTGCCGTTTCTTAAAACTAAATCCCCCACTCCTTCAACTATTATCAGGCGGTTGTCAGGTCCTTTGGTTCTAAATCCTACGGGAACTTCTACTCGTTCAACTATCAGGCTTACAACTGGACGCTGCATCATATTCAATGCCTTTTTGCCCAGATCTATGTAGGTAAATATATCATCTCTCCAAACCCGCTCCGGTGCAATAACAACGTCATCGGGGTTGGGAACATAAACTTCGAGGTCAAATCTAAATTTTGATGGATCCAGCGGAATCGACTTTAACCAATCACTTTTTTGAAAACGTCTGGTATAATTTGCATCAACAGACTTACCTCCGGAAACAGTACCGCCTGTGTGTGCTCCCAAAACACCGCCCGAACCACCGCCAAAATTTGCTCGACCGGCTCCGCCTGTACCGTTCTCCCCCCCAATCACATCAATATCTATTATCGAGTTGGTCAGTCGCTCGGTATTTACCGCTTCACTTTTAACATAAAACACATAGCGATTACCTGAACGTCCAAAAACTATAACATTGGTATCAACACCGACATTAGCCCCTTTTCGCGGATATAGCATCAATGCATTGGGGCCAGATATTTGCCCGTCAAAAGTTGCATTATCCCCTATAAAAATATCCTCTATCATCTCCCACTCTGGGAAATTCACCAACGTTATCATTCCCTCTCTGACGCGAATCGGCAGCACCAAATCAGGAGACCAATAATACCGCGAATATGCTGGTTTGCTCTGTCCTTCTCCCAAGTTTTGCAGAGGATCAAGCCATGCAGCTTGCGTCATCCCCAGTGAGTTAAACCCAGCATAGCCCAAATTCATCGGCTGGTAGTTTCCCTGAGCCTGCTCGGCACTGGCATCCATTATTTGCTGATCTACCTGCGCAGAAGCTCCCGAGCACACGCATCCCAGCCCTAATAGCGTTACGATATATGCTGATGTTTTTATTTTCTTCAAAGACACTTGTGCTACTCCACTTTATTAAAGGTTAACGAATATCTGTCAACCGTAAAACCTATCGGATTTTTTAACCGGTCCCCATATTTAACCGTTTTAGGACGATAGTAAACATTCATTGAGGCTGTCCAATAGTTTACTTCCGGCGTGGTAGATTCCGGGTACATATCTCTTGTTTCGTACTCGACTTGCCATATACCGTTGGTTAACTCATTAACGGAAAGGATTTTGACATCCCGGCTTAAGCCTCGACTACGGACGACACTTAGCGCTCTTTGCGCCGTATTTCTCAAAAAGTCGTCATAAACTCTAGCTGAGGACATTTCTTTTATTGGACCATCTGCCGACCAGCGCGCCTCCATCTCTGCAACATCTCTTGTAAATGAACTGCGCAAAAGAACATACTCCCTAACAAAAACCTCCGTAATCGCCTTTTGATTTCTTAGCCCCTCTTTTATCGGCTGGATATTATATACCTGCTCTGAACGATTTTGGAAGGTTAGCAAAAATGGCTCAACTCGATATAATGGCAACACCTGAAAAATCGCTAGTATGAGAACGATGTTGCAGCAGATGCTTAAGGCTGTAATAATTGCAAAAGCACGCGCCGTCCACAAGTAGCGCTTCTCCCCCACATTTGCCACAAAGACATCAGACGACTGTTGGCGGCGTGTTCTTTGCCCCCCGCCACCCAGCATCTTGCGCTCTGTAGGAGATCTTCCTATTCTTTCTGCCATTTAATCCTTTCCCTGCTAGATTGTAGCGACAAACCAATCCGGTAAATTCTTTGGTAGCTCTATTTCCATGCATGCGCAAGGAGATAACTTTAGCTCGTCACTCCCCTTGCCAATACCAACTGGCTCCGGCTCATAGTAAGAGCCAAAACACCCCGAGAGCAAAAATAAAACAAGAATTATCAATATCTTAGACGGCTTTTTCATCCTTAAAACCCTTTCTTAGGCCTATACTTATACTCTTTCAGATAGTATGAATTTATACCCCTTTACTTTAAAAGTCTAACAGCTTGATTATACTTATCAACAAATTAGAATATTTCTACTTCAGTTTGTGAATAACGTGTAACTGTAAAACCCAGCGGATTTATCAAGCGGCGCCCCATAAACATCCTTTCTCTTATGAAATACGCCGTTACCGATGCCGTCCAGTACCTTACACGTAAGGTTGATTCTTTCTGCGCTTGGCTTTTGCCTTGTTCGTCATATAATTCGTAGGTTTTGAAATCGACTTTCCATACCGGACTTTTTTCTCCTCCTTGCCGGTTTATGTCTATAATCTCTACTTCGCGAACCAACGCTCTCTTAAACATTGCCTCCCAGTTTGATGCCGCGCTCCTATGAAACGCGTAAAAAACCTCTTCCGACGATAGGTAATTTACCATTCCTCCGGGCAACCATCGTGAGCGCATCTCTGTCGGATCGTTTATTACCGTATTTCGTAAAATTACATACTGGCTTATAAACATCTTCATTAATTTATCTTTTGATGACATATCCGGCGCTATGGGCTCTTCTCTCACAATATCTTCCGATGTATCTTGATTAATAATTAAAAACGGCTCTACCGTCACCATCGGAGCTAGGCGGAATAATGCCAAGGCAGAGCTTATCAGCA
The DNA here is from genome assembly GCA_944392215.1 of uncultured Alphaproteobacteria bacterium. GTDB lineage: Bacteria > Pseudomonadota > Alphaproteobacteria > RF32 > CAG-239 > CAZU01. Next base: position 12,849 of record CALXVX010000061.1, read on the forward strand.
ATAATAGCGATGCTACTGACATCGCAATAAAAAACCGGGAAAGCCATAAGTAATAGGTTAGCTTGGCGCCTTCTTGTTGCTTCTCCAGATGACTTAAAAACTCCGGTGACTGCTGCGTGCCTCCGCTTAAAAGTTTTGTCTGTCTTCCATTTTCTATCTGATCTGGCATCATATTTTTGAACTAACCCCTTCTAATAGATCGCGCAATATGGATCTTCCGGCAAATCTATACTTGCTGACGCCTTGGTGTGGCTTTCCGTGAATCTATTTGCCGCCTCTTCGTTTACTTTAGAAGTTTTTATTTCCTCGTCAAGATTATTCTGGTCTTCAATCTCGTTTCCAATAATTGTTTGTTCTTCCTTATCTTTCTGAAGCGCCGTGATAATTTCTCTGAGTTTTGCAATTCTTTCCGACACAACCTCATTTTCAACGATGTCTATCTCCTCTATTTGATTTAGTGCTTCCATAATTGAAGTGTTTTTTATGTTATTTAGCTCTTCTCTTATCTGATTATAATCTCTTTCTTGAGATAAGTCCAAATCAGGAGATGGATTGTAATCATACTCCCGTAAGATGCTGAAAAGCTCCTCTTTCATATTATCATATTGACTTTCTGCTTCGTTTAGCTGTTCTTTTTGGGTGCGTTCATTTTCGGCATACACTAGAAACTCCCCTATTTGGTTAAAGGCCAATGGTGTCCTATCGTAACCTGCTAATTTCCTTTTTTCATCACTCCCTAATTCTCTATCCATATTGTTAATTTCTTTCAACAAGCTGTAGTAGGCATCATATGTCGGTTGTCTAAACTGTAAATTCCCTTCCTCATCTGCCTCAAACAATGTTCCTAGCTCACTGTAGCTACAATCTTTATCCGTTGCTTTTTCCCCGCTGCCTAGGGCGACGTTAATTTCCCGACGAGTATGGTAGATGCTACCCGAGCGTTCTTCCAAATATGAACATTCCGGCAAATCTCCCGAAATTGTCGTGCGGATGTAGTTACCTTGCTCATCCATGTCGATAACAATTCCCGATGCTTTTACTCTACAGGGCATCGTCCCTCCTCTGAAAAATGAAATCTGAGGACATCCTTCTTCCAATGCTTCTTTTAAATTCATATCTGCCTCGACATAGGCATGCGGACGAAGCATATATTGCCAAACTTGTGGAATTTCTCCTCCTATATTCAGAAAGTCTTTATTTAGAATAGTAGTACTTTGGGTGTTTCCCTCCACAAAAGGTTTCACATTTTGAAAATCTGTTTCATCAAAATGAAAAACTTCTCTTAAAGGGGGCAGGCTTTCTGCAAAAACTGCTTTTGGTGCTCGCATATCTCGAGCTTTCGCTGGACGACCGACGAAATAGTCTTCCTCTTCTGCTTGCGTGTCAACGGTTAGGAGTTTCCCATACAACTCTATTCCCTGAATCGGCGAAATCCCTGCAGCACTGATACTTATTGCCATTGTTTTTATGTCTTGAATCATACCTTTATGAATCTTTTCTACCTGGTTATGATAATCCGGATTATATAAATTCTCTCCCATATCGGCAAGTTGCTTTCTAGCTAAATCTACGCGCTCATCCACTTGGGCATATAGCATATTCAGGGCTTCCTCAGCAGATTCTTCTAGCCCTTCATAAACAGTCTCTGGAGTGATTATTAAACCGATTTCTTTTTTTAAGGGATAATCTTGCAAAATGTCCATAATGTTACTTTTGACATCTTTGCCATAATCGCTATCTGCTTGAGCCAATAATTTTGCTGCATTTTCTATCAGAGATTGCTTGGATTTCTCCGCTGAGCCTTTTAACCCCTGAACCCCTTTTTGTGCTCCCAATCTATATATTTTTATTTTTTCATCAAGATTCTCTATTTCCTTCTCGAGGCTTTCTATATCTTCTTTTTCTTTGCCTATTTTATTCTCTAAGCTTTCGATTTCTGAGACCGCCTTATTTTCTTCCGTCTTTTGATTGAAAGCCAAGGACAATTCGTCATAATCTTTGACTCCTGCGACCGTCATATTTCCTGAGGGGTCCTCTTCTATAGTTGATGGAAAGTTTTCTTTTGCCGTTACTTCTCCTCTCATATCCTCGGCTGCAGTTGCTTTAACCTCTGTGCGTAAGTCCGAAAGGCTGTCGCTGTCTTGCTTTAATTGCTCTGAAACATTGTCTAATTTGGCAACCAAATCTTTTCTTTGTGCCTGCAGTGTGACTAGCCTTTCTTCATAATTGCTCTCATACTCTGACAGCGTTTGTTCCCCACTTTCATTTGCTTTTTGCATTTCTGCGGATAATTGTTCTTCTATTGCCAACGCTTCTTTTCGTCGCAGGGTATCGTCAACTACGGCATCTTCTCCCCTCAAACGCTCGGCTGCAACTGCCAATACATCATTCTTTGTGTATATTTTCAGATAATTTTTGATATTTTCATATTTCAGATCCAGATACTGATTATAAAAGCTTTTTACATCCTGCCAGATGGGGAAAGGTGGATTTTCGAGCGGATCCCCCCATTTCAATGCTTCTGATGCCAGCATCTTTGATGCTTCTGCCCCTATTTGCCAAGATAGCATTCGGCTGGCTCTTGCCTCCGCTGAGGCCTTTTCCTCCTTGCTCTTACCGGGACTTACACTTCCCTGGGACTCAATTACAGATAAATTGTCCTCCGTAGCTGTCGGATCTGATAAATCTACATTATCTTCATCTATATTCATGACAATAATATTTCCACTACTACTTTCGGTCGTCTCTGCTGCCTTGGCTGCCTCATATGCTTTATAGGCCCAGCCGGATATTCCTTTGCGTGAATCATAGTCCGTTACGTTGCCTGTTCTTCCCCACACACTTGATGCAGTATTAAAATGGCGGCCAATGTAATTTTCGGCGCAACGATCCGCTTTCTCCAGGGAAATCAAAGCTTTCTCATATTTCTTACGCATCTCCTGTACACTTTCCGCTGCATTTTTATAGTCACTCAGGCCATGAATGAGATTGTGAACTTCTCTGGCCTTGCTCACCATCTCATCTATCGGCGTTATTTTATCCAGTTCTGCCATCTTGTCTTCTTCATAAACATAAGCGTGGGCTTCCGGTGAGGCATCCGGCACAACAAAAGTTAGCGCACCATCTACGTATTGTTGTGGTTTGTTATTGGACAACATTGTTGCGCTTTCAACTTGAGTTAATGCTGAAATTGAACTTCTTTCTGACTGTGACATCCCGATTTGCGCAAATGCTAACTCCTCTGTGCTATGAGTGGAGAACTGGGAATAAATCCTGCTTGGAAAGGTTGAGAAAATCTCCATATTCTGTGATAAATTCTGATTAGCGCTATTTTCATCTTGTGTACCTGCTGTTGAAGTATCTGCCGTTTGTCCATTTACTCCTTCAATATATGGCAAGGCTTTAGTCTTATATATCGCTTTAGCTGCAATAAACTGAGCTTTCAAGGCCGTTACCTTTAACAACGTCTCATACAAGTTATCTATTGCCTCAAATGCTTTTCCTTCTACAAAAATCGCATCATTGTTTCCGTCCGGAGCCGGTGTTCCGCAGCTACTTATGTTGCCTCTTATACATTCAATGCTTTCATTGATGGATGGCTGTATTCGATTATCCAAATCTTCTTGTAATTCCCCCGCCGCAGTAAAAATTTCTATAACCGTATCTTTGTAAAATTCCTCTTTATAGTCATCATATCTCTGCTTTTCTAGGGTTTTTCTGCTAGGATATTGCAAAAATAAGATTTTGACCAAATCGTATACATTGTCGGCAGATTCATTGCTGTATTCTTTTCCCAAATACTCACAAGCCTCCATCTGCTTTTGACCTGGGTTTATTGTACGATTATCAATCAAACTGCTGAGTTCTCCTTTGTAGGCAGATAAAACCGCTGCCTTAAGATTATTTAGATTGTCTTCAGCCGTTTTTATCGTCTTCTGGGCATTGTTGGCTAAATCTGCCGCGCTCTGAGTAAACGACGCCGCCTCATCGACAAAATCTGGCATCGGATACGGGTCTATCAGCAATCCCCAAAAGGCCTGCGCTTGTGTGCTTATCAACAGAAGTGCTATACTTAAAAATATGCATAAATATCTTTTCATTTTTAGAACACTCCTATTGTTGATGGATCAATATTGTTGTACTGATCCATAATTGTTTCTTTATTATCTACAATTTCCTCCACCTGTTGATATTGCCCCTTAATTTCCCGTACTACACCTTTTGCTTGATTGACGGCCGTACCAATATTCGCCTTTAACCGGGCCGAATTTTCTTCTACACTGTTGATGTCAAACAATGCTTGGGCTGTCTTTTTTCCTTCTGAACCAACATTGGACGAATCTGTATAGTTGCACAAATTAAACTTTTCTTTTAGGGGCGCAGAATTAATTCGGCGCAAGTTGTTGACTTCTATGGCTGCTTGCAGCTTCAAATCCGCTAAAACAATATCTATATAGCTACGTAAAACCTGCAATTGCTCACTTAGAACTTCTGCGCTTACTCCAGAACCTTCCGACTCTCCCGGCATTGTAGCCTCTAGTTCCGCCGTGGTCCTTGTTTTTTCTTCTGCAGTGGCTCTTGCCAGTTGTTTATCCGCTTTTATTGTTGACACTTCAACAATAATCTCACTTAACGCGTCTTTCCTTTGTGTCTTTATTTGGTTTTCTTCTCGAATGCTTGGCGCTTTGGATAGCAGAAATTCTTCTTGTGTCTCTTGAAGTGTTTCTGAAGAAGCCTTAGGATTTTTTTTGGTAAACAGATTATTTGATTTTGCAATTTCCGAAAGTTCTTGTGTTAGTTCAGCAATTTTTTCACTCTGTTTACGGATTTTTTCTTCATATTCCTCGTTAATAATCTCTAGTTCACTTTCATAATCTTCTTGTTGCATTGCTAATTCATCTTGAATTTGTTTTATTTCTTGTTCTATTGATAGCATTTCAGGAGTCTTTTCTAATTCTTCATCCCTTATCTTCGGCAAATCATCTTCGGCTTCTTTCGACACCAGGCTGTCTTTTGCTGTCGCGATATTTCCTTTTTGCTCCAGAACTTTTATGTTTTGTTGTACATTACTTATTTTTGCAGACGCTTGCTCTTTCAACAGATCTATCTGAGCCTGAATCTCCTCTTGCTTCTTTAGCTTATCTTCTTGTAAATCTTTTAATTTTTGACTTTCCTGTGCAATCTCCTTGGAAATTATCCCTGTTTTGTATTCCGGGCTGTTTATTGTCGCATCTTTTACTTCTCCGTATAAATCCATCGCCTTTTCTTGCAGGTCTGTCGCATATGCCATCCCCTCTTTGGTATATTTGATGCCGTCCCCGATAAACTGCCCAAATTGCGACGTTTGAACTCCCTCCAGCATTTTCTCACATTTAGCTTTTTGAGTTTGAAACCAATTTGAAAGTTTCGACGGGGTCTTTGTAATATCTACTTTAAAAAATTGCGCAAAGGATTCCGTAACCATTTGCGGAAAAACATTGGACAAACACAAAATACAAAACAGAAGACTCAGTGCTTTTTTCATTATTGCTCCTCCCCCGATAAACCTCCTGAGGTGGAAACCTCATCCATATTCACGAGCAACTGGGTGCTTTGTAAGTTTATAATTGCTGTCTCCAGCTCCACAATTTGTTTGAGATGTAATGCTATATTTTTTACTTGATTTTTTACATCATTTTGAAGAATTTCTTGCTTATTACTCGAGCCTAAAAAATTATTTGATTTCTTTAAGGAATCCGTTCCTTTTGACGTGTTAGTCAGCCCGGCTCGAATCGATAATGCCTCTGCATATAATCTGGCGGCATATTCTGCTACTGTCTCATTAGTCTTATCTGATAAATCCTGCGCACTTGTTATCTGACCCCTTATCGGAGTATTTTGCTCAATAATGATGTCAATATTGCCACTCACATCTTGAGGATCCTCAATATACGAAGGAATCTCGAAGGCTCTTGTTTCTTCTTGCACAAGAAAAAAGCAAAAAACAATAAGGCATAAATTTATTATTTTCTTATTCATTTGCGGCCTCCTCTGTTACTCCTTGTATGGCTTTGAAGCTTTGCCGACTACTTCCCTGAAAAGGCTTTTTGAGGGAGCCTCCTATCTCCACTGTTTCTAGACCACTTTCTTTTTGAGGATTCAACACGGTTCGGTCTGACATTAATATCTGTTCCTTTAGATTAAACTGACTTACCGCCTCCGGATGCTGCAGGGTTCGTTCTTCCGGTTCTTCGCTCGCTTTTACTACTTCCTCTGCTGAAATTGTTGTCATTAAATTTGTTGACGGCGCTACTGACAAAGAGACATCTGTCGTGATTCCTTTATCTTCCGTCGCCAACGCCTCTATGTTTATTAGTGTTTGATTTTGCGCCGACTTTGATGTGTCTTGTATAATAGATGCAGCCACGGGGACTTCTTGTTTTGTCATATCTACATTTTGGGAAACGTCTGTCGTGGTATTGTTTTTATCTTCCGATAACATTCCACTCTTTTCCTTAATCGTATCTACGCTTTCCACGGTAAGATCTTTTAGCTCAGAAGCTTTTTCTGTCGCTTCTTCCAATTCTTTCTTGGCTTTCTGTGCTTCATTCTTAATTTCTTCTATTTTTTTCTTTTCCTCTTCGTACTCCGCTTTTATCTTATCTGCTGTTTCTTTCAGTTTGTTTGCTCTTTCCTGCAAAACGGCTTTTTTCTCCGTAACTTTTGCTGCCAAAGCTTTAGCTTTCTCATATCTAGCCTGTGCTGTCTTGTATCTTTCTTGTATCTTCTCCAATTTTGTTTGACTTTTTACAAGGCTATTAAAATCCCCAAAACTTCCTATCTTGCTCTGAAGGTAATTGTTAGCATAGTTCGCGTATTCCTCTTGAACAGAGCTGGCATCTTTTACTAGGCCATTGGCAAAATCTACCGTATTTACTATCCAATCTGTCGGCGCATAACAAGAGGTACTGCTAAAACATAAAAATAACGCAGCTAAAATTATTCCGTATGTTAAACGGCCTAACATTTAATTGCCCTCCTTTTGCTGTTTAGACAGACGATATGGCGCGTCAAGCCTAAAAAAAGCTTCCATTGTGTCTAAACCCACTCGTGCGGAGTATATATCAATCACTTTTAATAAGTTTCTGGAACTACGAGCGGACATTTTTATGTTTTTTTCTTGTTTGGATCTTAAGTCGCTTCCGGCAGGTGCCAGTGCTCCTCCGGCCGCCGCCGAACCAGCCTGAACATTATTATCTTCTTCTAATTCATCATCCCGTGTCGCCTCATAATTCCCGGCTGCAGATTTAGTTGTTAGAGCTTTTTCCAGAGAATCTTTGCTTAGTTGATGCATCATTTCCTGCTCTATATCTAGGGCTCCTATACCTTCTGACGCCAACTTTTCAAAACATTCACTTATCTTCTCTTTGTTCCTGCCATCTTTTGATGATATTCCACAATGTAGTGCCATACGTTTGGCTATGACAACATCTCCGGCCGGCCCCGTGCCGTCATCGAGAACAACATCTGTCGCCGAAATCGTCGTTTGTTCCTCTTGACCATAAACGATAGATGCCGTACCCAATAAAATTATACAGCAGAAAAACAACCTTATAAATGCCGGTTGCTTATTCATTTTCTTCTCCTTTATCTTCCTTAGGGGCAAAGGCATAGTCTCTATATTTATATAAGCTCTGAATAGCCAATTGAGTACTGAAGACACGCAATAATCCGTTCATTTGCATATCGATAGCTTTATTCAACTCTACAATGTTATCATAGACATCTTGGGTAGTCGGCTCTGGAGCAAAATCTATCGCATCGACAAATTTCTCCTCAAAACTATCTGCGTCTTGTCTTGCCTTGTAAGCCTCTGCTATGCTCGCCGCAACATATTGTGCCATGGCTAGATTATAAACTTTGGGAGCATCACTTCCCGAAAATAGTTGGGCGCTGTTTCTTTCTTTGTTTAATTTTTGCAAACATTCGTCGACTTTCCCTGCCTCCAGTGCATCTCCTGAGCTTAAACCACAGTACATAGCCAAAGCCTTGGGAATGATCACAACTCCGTTTGCATCGGTTCCTCCATCCGGTAAATTTAACATTTCAACCTTCGCAAACATCAATGATTCCGTCTTGTGTAATGAAGATATTGTAAATGCTTTTCTTTGTTGTATCGATTTAACCGGGGCTGTAACCGCCGGAGTGTCTGTTATCGGTTGGATAACACCTTCGGTTAATGTCCCTTTTTTTACGATGCTTGAAGAAACTGCCGGTTTTCCAGAAATGCTTGTTGTGGTATTTCTTTCCCCGACAGCCTGTGTTTGGCTTGAAATATCCGTACTCGTAGATGTTTCTTCATCTTCAGAAAGACTATCGATTTTTTGTGCCGTCTCTTGCGAGGCCTTTATAGACTTTGATGTTTCAGAGAAGTTTTTTTCTTCTGCTTTCTCAAAAGCCATCCTGCTTGGAAGCTGACCGCCAACGGAGCTTTCTGGCGCCACGGAAATCGCTACATTTTGGCCTTGTGTCGATGGTACATCTGCCCCCAAAATTGCATCATCAGAAACTTCAGGTTCAGCGGGAAGTCCTACTTTTTCTTTGGCTTGAGCCAAAACTCCTTCAGCACTAGATTTTGCATCTGAGATTGTTTCCTTTGCCGAATTAATTTTTGTCTCTGCTTGTTCCTTTAGCTCCCGAGCCTTGGCTATGTTTTCATCTAGCTGCTTTCTATAATTGTCATACTCCTCTTTATAGGCCTCAGCTTTCTTCTTATATTCTTGGACCTTTGCTATTTTTTCTTCCAGTTTTTCTTTGTTTGCCAAAACATACTCTGAAACACTTTTTTTGGCCGTGCCTATCGCTGCATTAGTTTTTTGGATGGTTTGCATGGTACTAACCACCGTCTTACTTTCTTTTACTTCCGTGAACCACTGCTTGATTGTTTTTATGGTACTCTGAGAATCGGAAACAATTGCTTGAGCCTGCGCTTGTTCAGCAGCCATAATTATCGACAGAGGCACAAGAAAAACGCTCAGAATTTTTTTTCTAAAACATTTTTTCATAATAACCTCCCGTCTCTTTAAGCTCTATACTTTTATAATATCATACTTCATCATCTAAATAAATGATTTTGCCTGTTGTGCCTAAATATTTAAATATTTTGTAACAAAGTTTTCTTCGCCATATTCCTTAATTAATTCTTCCACCAGCAAAACATTTTTGCGACCAGAATTATAGAGCCTTAAATATGGCCCCAAACCGCTTAAATCCACATCTAAAATTACAGATTCTCCCGTTGCCGGACGCGAGAGCAGAATCGCATATGGAAAATCTCGATAACTCTTTCCAAATATAAAATCTGTTTCCGCATTGGTTAAATTCCAGTTTAAATAATCCTCCGGAGTGGCCTGTGGATTGCGGAAGAAAATAACTGTTTGACACTGGCCGCGAATCACCTCGCCGACACCTAACTTATCTATAATATTGGGCTGTTGAAAGGCACACAAATAAGCCTGACGTTTCTTACGTCCTTCTTGGAGACCGATAACAAAATAATCCCTAAACATCGGATGTTTTAGCATTGGAGCCGTCTCATCTATCATAATTAATGATGGAACTCCAGTTTCTCCCGTCTCGGACTGAATGCGGTGCATGATGTAGCTGATTACTGCCGGAGCTAATGTATCATCTTCAAATATATGGGTGAAGTCAAATGCCATAAACCTTTTTGATTTCAAATCCAGGCTATCTGTATCGGCATTAAATATTTTGCCATATTGATCGGGGTTTACCCATTTAAACAGCTCCCTTCTCATGTTTCCGGTCGGAGAAAAACAACTCTTATATAAGTTTGTCATCATACGCTCCTCCGGCCGCAAATAATCAAATGCCGTGGTTACCGCTCGGGCAATCTCTTTTTCGGATACGGCATCATCTACCAGAGTAATGGCGCGCATCCAACGGCGCAGAAAAGCTCTATTATTGACCGTGTCTTCACAATCGAAAGGATTTAGAGAAACATTTTTTTCATCTCCTTCAAATCCTACATAAGCCCCTCCTATTGCTCTGGTGAATATTTCTGCACCACGATGTCTGTCAAAGAAAAACACCCTCAAATCATGATGTCTCATAGCCTGACCGGCTAAAAACGTCAGTAAGGTTGTTTTTCCTTGCCCTGTCGGACCAATAATACAACAGTGTGCAACAGCAGAATCCTCACTAGATACATGAAATTGGAAGCGATACGCCGAACCTGAGGCTGTCCGAAAAACCGTAATAGCCCCCGGACCCCAGTCACTTTTTGAAAAGCCTTCTGAGGGCTTATCAAAAGAAATGGCTGCAGCAACAACTCTTGACAAATATCTGTAAGTTCTTGGCAGAGTTTCATAAGTCGGGAATTGGTTGAAAAACGTGGCTTGAGTAACCCAACCCTCTCTTACCGGCGTTACTCCAAATAAACGACAAATTCTTTGAACTTCACTCTCTGCAAATTCTATTTCTTCAAGCGTATCTCCTTGCAAGAGAATTGCCATGGCATATTCTGTCAGAGATTGATGGTTTGTGTCGCTATCTTCAATTGCCGCCAGCACTTCGCCGTATTGATCAATAACATCTCCTGAAAAACTCGTCATGGTTGCCATTCTTTGTTGTTGCATCAATAATGCTCTGGCGTGTGGCTTAAATATCGGGCGGACGTTATGCAATAAAACCATTTCCGAATCTATTGATAGCAAAGAAGTTATCATACTTTCATCCATATAATCCCCTGATGAGCGAATCCCCATTGCTATTTCAAATTTTTCCTTGTCTCCGGTGAAAAATCTGATAATTCCATTCTCCCCCGTGAAGTGAATGTGCTCTGCCGTTAACAGCTCATTTAAATGCGCACCTTCTGCTCCATTTATTTTTGGTTGCGGTTTTGTTATCGGACTGCAGATTTTAGCATAGACACTCAACGGACTATCTGCTGCAGCACTTCCCTCAGCCTCAAACAATGCCGTTATGCCATATTCATTCAACGTTGCCATTAATGCCTGAGATGCATAGTTTAGGTCTTTTAAATTTTCATCTCTGTCTGCGACGGAAAGGACAATGTAGTGAGAATTATTATATACCCGGCTCAAATTTGAGCTCCAGACTTCATCTATACGCTCAAGTAAGGCATTACCGAAATCTCCCTTGCTCTCCTCTAAAGGGACCCTCTCCCTTAAAGTGATAACCCGACAAGTCACCTGCAGATCTGACATACCGTCTATCCAGGCTTTACGAGCTTCTAACATTGACATAACCTTTTCATCCGTTACAAAGGCCAAGTCCACTCCCGTAACCCGGAAAACCCTTGCCAGAGCACCATTGTAACAACGAATCGTCATTCCATCAGACAGCAATTTGTTAAATGGCAAAAAGTCTGAAACTCTGGACTCTCTTGGCTGTGGCAAAACGTAATAACCAAACTTCGTTACCCAGAATCCGGCAAACGCCGCCGCTGATATAAAGCCAATTACGGCGACTAGAACTTCTAAGCTGCTCAGACCTTGCACAAATGTGCTAAAAAAATCAAAATCAGGGTGCAAATTTATTCCCCTTTACTTTATAAAGGTTATGCGATGTTTTGGCGGTTTGACCGTAGGCTTGTATCATTGCCGAGATATGCGGTTCTTTGGCGCCGATGGCAATACAGATAATGTGACCGATGACCAATGTCGCCATAAAAACCAACGGATTCACGTCAAACGTTCCCAAAAACATAAACATGATCGGGAATTGAATGCCCATATTGAGCATCGTTGGCAAAAATGGCCCCCAGAGAATCTTCGGTGGGTTTGCAACGGCTTTGAGGATAACTTCACGCATTGATAACAATCCCTGTATTGTCACTGAGTGTTATTATGATAAGCTTGCTCATCTTTTTATGCAACAAGCATAACAAGGTTATCCCTTGTTTTCATTGCCTGCCGCACAAAAAAAATAAAGAGGCTCCCTTTTCGCTTAGGATACCTCTTTTTTATGAATAATGCGTTAATTTTGGCATACCATTTATTTTCCCTTTAGTTCTTGCTCTTTTTCATACGCCCTGCCATATTCACGCTCAACTTCATTACGACGCTTGATCTCCTCATCTAGTTTCTTTTGGGTTTTGAATAATTCCTGCTGTTGCTTTACGTATTCATCATAGGCTCTCTTGGCCGCAATAACAGCATTATCATCAGTCCGATTTGCTTGGGCCGCAGCAATCTTTTCCTGCGCCTCGGCATAAGCTGCATCGACATTTTTCTGTGCTACTCCTATGTCATCGCGATATTGCAAAACATTTTTTTCGACTCCTGTCAGCTCGTCCTTATAAGCCTTTTGGCTGTAGATGGCGGCTTCTATGTTGGCTTGACGTGCATTTTCTTCAAGCTCTCCCAGAGCCTCTTGTGCTTGTTTGGCTCTCTCTTGCGCTTCCGACGCATCTTGCGCCGCTAGTTTTGCTCGTCTTTGCAACTCATTGGCCCGTCTTTGATCTGCCGGGGCTTTTGTTTCTTGCGCTAATGCCACCGCCTCTGCTGCCGCGTCTGCCGCTGCTTTTGCCAATTCTGACTTGGTTGCCATCTCTGCCGCAGCCTCTTGTGCCTTAGTCTTGGCTGTTTCCAACTTCTTTTCTGCCGTTTGCGCTGCCGTTATCGGATCCTTTTCCGTGGTGACATCAAGCAATTCGCTTTCTTTCTCAAGTTGCTCTAAATTCTCTTCGGATTGTTGATCCGTTTCTTCTTCAGGCTTCGAGCCCCCTACCAAAGAAACCGGTCGATTTTCTATGCTAATTGTTGTAAATGCCGCGTTATTGTCTGAACTCACCTTTTGTGACACTGGTGCGGAGCTCTCTGATACAACTGATGGAGCTGTTTCTATCTGGCTTCGTGTCTCATTTTTTTCAACAACATTTTGAGCTGCATTTTGCTGAGTTCTCCTCTCCGCTCTTTGCTCTGCTTGGCGGGCTTGGCGGCCATCGTTAATGCTTTTGGAGCCAAATACACTAAAGTTTGCCACAGCCCCAGTTAAGGCTCCCGCCGTCTGGCTGGCTTCATTAAACTCTTGGTTGATCTGGTTTGATTTTTGCACAACATCATCGGCGACATCCATAAACCCGAGCTGTCCGCTATTTTGCATATTTTTCTTGTTGCTAGCGATATCTCCTTCAATAGCATTACCTTTGTCGTCAAAACCGCTTTCTTTTACCGTAACGTTGCCTTCATCATCATAGCCAAGATCTCCTCCCCAGCGATGCTCAACTCCGGTTACGTTACCATCCTCATCTCTGGTGACTGTTTGCCCCATAAGTGTTGCCGTAAACCCTCCGGTGGCTTCCCCTTTATCTCGACGAGCCTGTAATTCTGCTTGCTCATCCCTGCTCTTAGAAATATCCTGGACGTTATCGGCAATACCTATGGTGTTGGTCATGACATTATCCATCATACCCCCTGTAGAGCCGACAATATAATTAACATTCTTGCCTATTTGGCTTAGAGCATTGAAGCTATCCTCAAGATTACCCTCACCTATTTTATCTATTGCGTTACCTATATTGTCGCTTGCGTACTTAACACTGTCTATTGTGTTCTCAACCGTATCTACTGTATTCTGGACCTTTTTGGCCGTATCAACAGCTTTTTTGCCCGCAGAAATTAAATCTTTAACACAACTGGCAAATCCGCCTCCACCAAAAAGCCCTCCACCTTTTTGTTCTGCCTCACAGAACCCTCTGATGTCGCTCTCTTTTTCATCTTCTGCCGGCGGTTCTACTGAAGTATCTGGGGTTTCCACTACCTCTGGAGGAATATAGGGAGTCACCACATCTACCCATGCATATTCCGTATCGGCAAAAGCCGCGTGCAAATGATCTCCAAATTCACTGGGCTTTTCTCCTGCCGCTAAGTCTCTATCGTCCACCGTGTAGACCATATATTCAATCAAACGCCCCATGTTTGCCACCAAAAACAAGCCTATAGCTATGTTGGCAAACCATTTCCAACTAATTTTATTAAAAATGGCCATGAAGGCAAAGCCTATTAGACCAAAACCGGCAAAAACATAAACTATCGGTTTTAGACCCACCAAAATCCTGGCTGCTCGGCGGGTAATTGTTGAAAACACATCTCCCGTATTAGAATAATCAATATTTCCTGAATAAGTCCCTTGAAATATCTCCCCGGTCGCTGTGCTAAAAGCTTTATATTCTTGTCCTTCATGCTCCGTATCTAGCGGATGATAACCTTCATACTCTAACTGAGCTATTGCCAACTCTTCTTGCGCCGCTGCCAATTCCTCTCTGGCGGCCGTTAGTTGGTTTTCTGCCTGCGTTTGCATACCACAGTACTTTTCTGCATCGGCTTTACCTTGTCTTGATGTCAATGTTTGTGAGTATTCGCAAGCAGAAGTAGCCTCTTTTAGTGCATTTTCCAAGTTACTGACTTTATCTTCTTTTTCTTTAACATTTTGTTTGGCTTGCTCTAGGGCATTTTCAGAATTTCTTATAATTGAGGTGGCCGAGGCATTTGCCTCATCGGCTAATTTTTCTTTTGCATATTTTTCTTTATATGCATTGTCTGCCGCGATTTTCTTCTTGGCCAAATCACCTTCTGCCTGTTGCGCTCTTTGCTGGGCTTCTTCTAGCTTTTTACATTCTTCGCTATTTTCATCTCTTTGGCAAGCCGCCTGCGCATTGGCCACGGCCCTTTGTTCCGTAGCCAATGTGTTGGCTGCTTTCTTGTATTCAGCCACACTGTTTTCATATGCTTTGTCTGCCGCAGAGGCATCATCTGCCAGCTTTTGTCGGCGTTCTATATCTTGTGCAATATCTTCGGCTTGTTTTTGTTCTTCTTCTGATATGTTAGTATTGCGGGATTGTTGGTTGTCAACTTTTTTGGGAGAAGTGGCCACTACCGCCACCGAACTTATGGCTATGGGCGCTTCTTCATTTATTGCAGCCTCAGTCGCATCTTGTGCTCGCACTCGCAGTCCATAGAAAGACGCAAAAATAAAAGCTCCTGCCGTTAGTAGCACTTGGCTTAATTTCTTTATATTTTTCATGGCGTCCTCCTATATTCTGTTTCTTATACGCTCGTTTCTCTTGGGCTAAGTTTACGATTATCTTTTCATCATTTCAGCGTATCCGTTATCATGCCGGCCGTAAATTCATCACAACCGGTTATCATATTTATTATCTCTCCGGTGGTTGCTATCACGACCAAGGCTATGATTATGGCACCTAGCCACTTCCAATTCAGGTTGCCGAAAAAACCTCCTACCGCAACACCTATAATACCAAAACCAGCCACAACATATATTAGATCCCTCAATCCACTAAATATCTTTCGTCCTGTTTCTATCAGGCCACTAAACAACCCATAATCACTGGAACATCCTGTCACCGCCGAGGCTGATTGAGTCGTGTTAGTTCCTCCCGCATTCGTTTTATTGACGCATTGTCCTTGAACGCAATTTTGGGTTTCTTTATCGCATTTGCTGCATGCATCCGCATTAACACAACTGTAGTTATCGTCTCCTACGACATTAGATTGCACCTTGATACAAGTTGACGGAGATTTACAGCTTTTTTGACATTCGACCAGTGTCATCGCGACTGCCTTATCTGCGAAAGCGCATACAAACAACATTATCAGAAACAGCAGGCATGCCTTCGTTATTTTTTTCATTGCGCCCTCCTTTGAAGCTTTTTTATTCTCTCATCCTTTAATATCAACCCTTTTGGCAGACTGATGTTAAAAGAAAGGGGGATAGGCTAAGCGGTGGTACCGTTTTTCCAAGACCCCCTTGAGCTCTTCTCTCTTGTTTGGCCTCGGGCCGCATAAAGCAGCCCGAAACCAAAACGAAGGAGAAAATTAGTTGGTAGCGTTATCAAATGAGTCTTGGAAGCCAGACATATTTTCACCGGTTGCGTAGTTTACAATAGAACCGGCTGCTGCCAAAATCGCAAGACCTACGGCCAATGATGCAAACCATTTCCAGTTTACCTTACCGAAAACTGCACTAAAAGCCAAACCAACCAAACCAAAACCACCGACGATGAAAATAATCATCTTAACGGAGGTAAATACGTTTAAGGCTTTCTGCTGTGAAGTTTCCATTACACTGCTTTGTGCTGAGGCATCGCCCGCAAAAGTCAATAATGTAAAGATTGCTACCAAGCAAAATGTCCAAATATTGTTCTTTATAAATTGCATTGTCTTTCTCCTTCATGATATTTATAGCAAAACTCTTTATACTCTTTTAGAATAACCGATTTTTGCTCTAATTTCTAGCAAAATAGCTTATAGCAGAAAATGGTTAACATACTGTTTACACTTGTAAAATTTTGCTGTAACAAAAAATTCACAGTCCTTAAGAACTTGTTAATGCCACAAAATCAAGACGATAGTTTTTTAGAATCGCCCTTATCATTGTTAAATTTCTTCTATAGGAAATCCACAAATTTGTGCATATTTTTTAGCGACGCTTGCCAAGAGTCGCATTTTGATTTATCAAGATTTTAGAGGGGTTTATTTTATGCAAAAAACAGGCTTAAAAACTTTTGCTTATAGTTTTTCTGTATCTTTGTTTGCCATTTTTGTTGCAAACGGGGTTTATTGGCATGAGCACCCTTCTAAGACGCCTGAGATAAAAATACCAAGCAAAAATATCACTCTTTTCCTAAAAAGCGATGCTACCCCTCCTTCCAATGCTCAGGTTCCGGTAAAGAAAATTGCTTTAAGCGTTTTACCTGATGTCAAATTAGACACTCCTTTGGCAGAGCCAGATGACGAGATTATTATGGCCGATGATTTTAATCTGCCAGAAATACCTCTTGAGTTCTCTTTGCCACCCTTGGACACTCAAATGCACAACCAACAAAAACTCCTATCCCTGGCTGAAAATGCAACCCCTCCTCCTCAAGAAATTTACAGGGCAACTGAAGATATTGAAAGACCAGATAAGATTGTTATCCCTCTACAAATTCCTGAATCTATAGATGTTCCCCGTGCTCCTAAAGAGAAGGAGAAGGCTTTTAATGATGATGTATTGGTAAGCGATGTTTTTGAGCATGAGCAAGAAGAGCCTTCTCCAATTGGTATCCAAATGGCCGCCTCAAACATTTCCCTGGATGAGACAGCTGACGTTCCAGCTTTGCCTCTTGATTTGCCCCAAAAAACAGAGGAAGTACCGTTGCTTCCACTTGAAAAAGGTGGAAAGCCTCACCTTTATCATCAAAATATAGTGAAAGTGGCACAGAACACTTCTAGCGATCAGGTGGCTTTGGCAGATAAAAACATTCCTATTCATAGCATGGACAACATCGCGCCATCGTCCAACAATCCAAAGCAGCAAGCGCCGACATCTGATTGGAAAAGTATGTCTGAAAAGACCGCTCCCTCTGGTACTGACTCTGCTTCTCCTTGGTTAGTTGCAAAAGCCGATGGAGCCTTGACAAATAAAAAAATTGCCGAGGAACCTTTTTACCATAACGATAAAATCCTCGAAAAACCTCTTATGGCGAACTCCTCCTCTCAAAGCGGCGTAAAACTGGCGTCTGAGACTGTTAAAAACCTCCTTATTCCTATTCCCGAGGATATTTTAAATGATGAAAATTTGACGCCTCAGCTTTCTTACACGCCTAAGAAAGATGCCTCCGATAAGGCTTCTCCGAACGACAAGCTCTTACCTTTAGGAGAATCCGACGCCACACAGGAAATCGCCACAAAAGAGCCTTCATCTACCGAGAAAACAGACAACCAAAAAAACAAGCTTTTATCCTCTTTAGACGCCCTTTTTAGCACGCCTTCTTCGGTGACAAAGGAAAAAGAGGAGACGAATTCCGGTATTTTAGACAAGCTACGTATAAAAAAACAAAAAAGTAGTGCTGGAAAAATTATGCCCACTGAAATGAGGCTGTCTTTTCAACCCAACCGAGCAGAAATCTCCGGCCAGACGCTTCGATGGATACAAGCTTTTGCAGCAAAGGCCGCAGAAAATAATAATATGAGCATTGAAATTCGCATAGATGGTACTGGAGCCATGGATTTGCAACAAAAAAGGTTGAACCTTTTGCATAACATTTTGGCAAATAAGGGGGTCCAGTACAGTAAGATAAACACCGTATTCACCCAAAGAGAACCAAACTCTTTTATTATTAAGACAATCACCCATAAACAGCAAGAAGGAGCAAATAGAAATTTAAATAAGGCTGCCAATGGATATTACATCCCATGGTAATAAGTATCGGGTAGCGCTTGATTATTTATTTTTCAGTATGTATGATAGGAAAAAATATGATAAATTCTAGTCTGAGGAAGCGTAAAATGAATTTGAAACTGTGGCAGGGCGCTCTGGCGCTGACAATATTTTTTGTGACGGGATGCAGTCATCTGAATTTTTTTGGCAATGAATCCTCTTATGATGGAAATACTTCAGCAAATGCCATGACTGCGGCCTCAGAGTCTTCTGCCGAAATGCAAGCGGAAGCCATCATCGTTCCCCCTGAATCTAATGAGAACAGTGATTTTATAAATTATCGTCAGTCAGCCTCGGATTATCGCGAG
The DNA here is from genome assembly GCA_944392215.1 of uncultured Alphaproteobacteria bacterium. Taxonomy (GTDB): domain Bacteria; phylum Pseudomonadota; class Alphaproteobacteria; order RF32; family CAG-239; genus CAZU01. The sequence goes on from CALXVX010000061.1 coordinate 31,403, forward strand.
TTTGGCGAGCGTACTCCTAGAGACCAAGACATTGTAACCTCCGGCCCGGGAAGTAATATGGCGGCATCCATTCCTCCAACGATAGAAGAAGAGGTGACCGACTATGAAGAAGAGGTCAATGCGGCGCTGGCTGAAACTTCAGAAACAGACGGTCAGCAGTCTGCCAGTGAAGATCCTGTTGAAGATTGGTTGGCTGAGGAAGGTAGTACGCTTAAAGGACTTCTGACTGACTGGAGTGAAAGAGCTGGGTGGCGTTTAATTTGGAATAGCAACAGAAATTACACCTTGGCAGCCGGGGCAATGTTTAGAGGACGCTTCGCTGATGTGAGCTCTGCTCTGATTAGAACCTTTGCCAGAGCAAAACCCGCCCCTGTTGCAACATTTTATAAAGGAAATAGAGTCTTGGTTGTTGAGACTATGGAGGATGAGAATGCGTATAACTAATTGGAAAAAACTTGGATTTGGAATGTTGGCGGCAGCATTCGCAGCCTCTTGCTCCATATCTACAAATTTGGACGCGACAATTGATCGTGAGGTCGATGTCGCAACAAAGCTAAAAGAAGAAGCCAAGGCTCCGACTGCTATTGCTAACCAAGACATTATAAAGGTTAAGGATGAAATATGGCTTGGGGACACCAGTGAAATTGAATACGAGGGAGAGCCCTTGCCCGCATATCTGGAAGGAAAAAACGGAATTACTTTGGTAAGCAATCGCCCGATTACACTTTTTGAAATAGGCGATATGATTAACAAGACGACTTCTCTTGGTGTGCGTTATGCCCCGCAACTGGAAACCGATGTTAAAGCAAAGGGCGCCGCAAACAAGCCGGTGGCAGACTCTGTTAACGCTGATTGGGCGGAGCCTGATAAGATGCTGGTTTCTTATCAAGGACCATTAAGCGGCCTTCTGGACGAGGTTGCTTCTCGTTTTGGTATTTGGTGGAGATATGAGAAAAAAGAAATTCACTTTTACAAATTTATTACCAAGACTTTTGTCGTCTACAGTTTGCCGACCAAGCCAAGTTTGACGGTTACGGTTGGCGGTAGCCAAAGCGGCAGCGGTGGTAGCTCCGCCGTTAGTTTGAATAATTCTGCAGAGGTGGAGTTATGGGGAAATTTTGAAAAAAGTATATCTTCCATGATTAGTGAAGGAGCCAAGCTGACTTTGTCTCCGGCAGATGGGACCATCACTTTGACAGCTACCCCAAATGATATTAAAAAAGTGGCAAAATACATTAATGAACAGAATGCTCGCCTTTCAAGACAGGTTGCCATCAGTGTTAAGGTGTTACAAGTTACCGTTTCAGATGTCGATAACTACGGATTAGACTTGGCTGCAACATTCCAAGACGGTGTTACGTCTGTCGGCGTAACCGGCTCTACTAGTATTAGTGCGGCAGAAACAGCTGGGAATACGTTGACATGGGGTATCTTAAACAACCACTGGACAGCCGATGCTGCTATCAAGGCTCTGTCTCAGAGAAATAACACCAGCTTAGTCACAAGCGGAACGGTTACAACGCTGAATAATAAACCGGCTCCTATTCAGGTTACTCAGAAACAGAATTATATTGCTGAAATGACAAAAACTAACAGTGGAACCTCTGGAGACAACTATGATATTTCAGTTACAACAGAGGAAGTTGAAACAGGGTTTACTTTGGATGTGTTGCCAAGAATCCTGGAGCATGGCAGAATGCTTGTTATGTTTAATATGACTTTGTCTGATTTGGTTTCTTTGGATAAAGTGGAGTTTGGTGCCGCAGATGAAAACCAATATATTCAGAACCCCCACATTGAATCCCGTGCATTTACTCAGGAAGTTGCCATGACATCAGGAGAATCTCTCATCTTGACGGGATACGAAAAAGTCAGCAACTCCACCACTAAAGAAGGAACGGGATCTGCAGAAAATTCCTTGTTGGGTGGCACTGCCAATGCTGAAAAAGAACGTAATGTGTTGGTTATCATTTTAACACCGGTGGTTTTGGAAACACCTTTATCGCCGGAGACAAGAATGTCGATGAACTGATTATACTTTAGGGAGAAGACTGGTGCTTGAAGAAGCCAAACTACTCGATGATGATATTGAGCAATCCTCTATTAAAAGAACCTGGGGAACATCTATCACGGTTGACGGGACGGCTTATGCTACCAGTTTGTTTTGGCAGCCCTTACAGAATGCCAGTGACCCGTTTCAGGAGGTGGAAGAAGCTTCTGCGGGAGTATTGGAGGGCGCAGATCTCTTTTGCATAAAGGGAGGAAAGGCCCCTCAGTTTGGTATTTGTGTCTCTCATGAGGGGTATAAAAATGGTGAAACCGTCGGTGCCGTTGCTTTGGCGACTGCGTTGTCTGATAACGGCTCCTATGTCGCGGTATTCAAGACACAAGAGGGCTGGTGGTATGTTTGCGTCCGCAATGACATTATCCTTTCTGATGGAGATATGCTCTTTTTAAGTGAAGAAGAAGCAAAAAATCAGTTTATGTCTATGATGGCCGTGCCCGACTGGAGCAAAAAAATTGCTCCTGCCGAATGGGGCATTGAAGATACAGAAGAGATGGATCTTGGTAGCTTGCTTATGCGCGGGGCCAAGTCTAGGCTACAAAAAATTAAGGCATTACGAGGAACAAAACTTTTTGTAGTTATTGCTATTTCTGCTGTTGTTGGCCTTTGGCTGTTGTCTAGTTTAATTGACACTATATTTTTGACGCCAACGGTTCGTCCCGTGATTGTTCCTGTTAAGCCTAAAACCGTGCAAAAGGCCGAGCCTGTAGTTGAGATAAAGCCTTGGGAGAAGGTTCCGAATGCTACGACAGTACTGCAAAATTGCTATAAAGGTATTGTTGATTTAAATAATCTGCTCCCTCCGGGATGGACTGTCAGTGATATTGTTTGTTCTAATGGAAGCGCGGCAACAAGTTGGAGCAGAAATGTTGGCAGAATCTCTTGGGCAAAAAAGACTCTTGAGGATAGTGGGTTGAAATTTTCAGGCTATAGTTTTGCTTCCGATGGCAATTCTCTTTCTGCCACACTGATCTTGCCTAAGGCAGAAGAACAACTTAACCCGCCTCAGAAGACTTTGTCAGATTTGCAAAATGAAATGAATGATACTTTTCAATCCATCGGCGTGAGGATTTCTTTTGCCCCGGGTTCTGCAAAGTCTTCGACTGGTATGGTTTATAGAACTCTTCAATTTTCTTTGGATTCAGAGTATGATCCTCAGACCTGGGTAGAATTGTTAACAAAATATTCAGGACTTGAAGTTAAACTTATTAGGTACTCGCCACAAAATAAAATTTGGCATTACGAGGGGATGATCTATGTTTTATAAAATGAAAAATATTTTAGGTGTGTCGGCATTGGCTTTGGTTGCTGTTTCTTACAGTGGCTTTGTGCGTGCTCAGGGGGTTGTTACACTTTCTGAAGAGGCCATGTTTGATGAAGGAACTAGCGGCGGATCGCCTAGCGTTCCCACGGATGCCCCTTTATTTGGAGAAGACGATGCTCCTTCTGAGACGAAAAATCCCTTACTTCAACCAAGTCAGACCTCAGAAACTCCTGCAAAGATCTCGGGTACTACCGGGGTTGCTCTTGTTTCTAATCCATCGGTGGAATCTGTCAAACCAGTAGAAAATGAGGATGATTTATTTGAAATTACTAAATTACCGGAAATTGACGATGCTGTTTTTGATAAGATGTCGGATCTTGAAAAACAGACGGCTTTGCTTAACCTTGAGTTGCGCCGTGAAAAAGTGAAAAATGAAATAGAGGCCATAAAGAACCAGCGAAGACAAGCTATCATCCAAGAACAAGAAAAAGCTGAAGAAAAAGAGCGTCAGAAGGTAGAATGGGAAAAAGAGCAAGAACGAAAGGTTTTGCAAGAGCAACAACGCCTGAGAGAGTTGGATATTCAGTTTGAGAAAGAACGCCAGGAGCGTTTGTTGAATGCGTACAAAAATGAGATGTTAGCTGCTAATCAGGCGTGGATTGCTCATGAGGGTTCTCTTTATAAAAAGATACAGGATCTGAAAAATGAAAATTCAAGCTTGTTGGACGATATGAAGAACAAGTTAAAGACAATTCAGAGTAATGTCGATGTCGTTTCTGCAAAGTCCAGTGAGGCAATTGGCGAATACCAAAAAGCAATTGACAATTTACAAACTAAAATTTCTGTTTTGAATGCAAGAATCGCTGCCCAGGAAAAAGAGATTGAGAAGAAAAATCCCTTTGCGGAGGGCGAAGAAACGTCAGTGACTAAGATTGAAGAAGTTACTATACCTGAAATGAAATTGGCTAATATGTATGCCGTTATGGAAATTCGTGGTCAGGGAGGACAGCTTATTGCAAAACTTATTAATCAGGATGGAACTCCTTTTTATGTGAAAAAAGGAACGGCTTTGCAAAGTGGACATATTATAGATGAGATAACATCTACGTATGTACGTGCTGAAAAGGATGGTGTCAAGGATTATTTGTATTTTGCAGCAGGAGGTATCTTGCCTGTGGAGCAGCCTAAATCGGGGATCAAACCTGCTTTACCGGAATCCAAAGCTGAGACTAAGCAACCTAGGCAAACTTTTGCGACCAGCGTTGGGGTTCCGGGACTTGGAAAAGCTATGATTGCCAGGTAATCTCCATGGCTGATACTGACGAAGACAAAATAGACAATCCTGATTCAAAAGATTCTTCTGTCGATGAGGGCGTTGGATCTTTGAGTCCTTCTGAGGCTCAGACAAAAATTGATTCCCAGAAGAGAAGTTCTATCTCTGATACATATTTTTCCAATGGTAATCGGTTGTTGACTTTGCCAGGGTCTTCTTTGGTTATTAATGATGATACCAGAAGATTATTGGCTCTTTTTTCTGATGGGCGTTTCCTGGTTGTTGAAACGCATAAATTTGATGGGCGTGTTTTGAGCTTCGAGGTTTTAGCCAGAAAAAAGAAGCTTAATATATTAAAACCGACATATGTTTCTCAGAACGAAATAAATGCAATCTACAGTATTGGTGAACGTGCTCAAGCTGCTGTTGACATTAAGGAAGACAGCGATCTTGACCAGCTGCAAATGCAAAAAGATTTTGTGAATGTGATTGCACGCGCCGCGGCGCAAAAAGTTTCTGATATTCACGTCGTTGTGGCCGACAGTACTCAAATTATGTTTCGTATTAATGGTATGATGACTACCGAAATGGAATATAACAAGGATTGGGGGGAATCTTTTGTTCGTGCAGCCTTTGCCTCTGCCGATGTATCAGATTCAAACTATGCTCAAAATGAGTTCCAGGGAGCCCAAAAATTGGGATCTACTCCCTTGCGCGGCTCTAAAGGAAAGCTGATGTTGCCACATAACGTTTTGGCTATTCGTTTGCAATTTAACCCGATCGCTTTTGGCTCTCAATATCTGGTTATGCGCTTGCTCTATGCCGATGACAATCCTGATGGCTCCGGTGATTTGGCTAGTCTTGGCTTTGGAGAATTTGAGGAAAACTTATTCTATCGCTTGCGAGCCGTCCCCGTTGGCCTCAGTATCATCGCAGGGCCAACTGGATCCGGAAAATCGACGACATTGCAACGCAATATGATTAAGCTATTGCAGGAAAAAAATTATGAAATCAATCTGATTACTGTTGAAGATCCTCCGGAGTATCCTATTCCTGGTGCCAGACAAATGCCCGTTACCAACGCTAATACGGAAGAAGAGAAAGATGAGCAGTTTACTAAGGCGCTTTCTGCAGCTTTACGATCTGATCCTGATGTTATGATGGTTGGCGAGATTAGATCTTTGTCCGCTGCTCAGCTCACTTTTAAGGGGGCTCTTTCTGGTCACGGAGTATGGACAACCCTGCATGCGAACTCAGCGCCTGCAATTTTAACTCGTTTACGGGATATGGGAGTTGAAACCTTTAAACTTCTTGATCCGGAACTCATGAAGGGGCTTATCTCACAACGCTTATTTAGAAAACTTTGTCCCCATTGTCGTGTTTCCGTTAAGGAAAAATTAAATGAACCCGCCGTCCAGCGGCTCAAAGTGGCTTTGGGCGATTTCGGAATTGAAAATACTTTTGTTCGCGGCCCTGGTTGTAAATACTGCAATAATACAGGAATTAAAGGGCGAATGAGTGTACCTGAAATTATCCTCCCGGATGCTACTTTTTTGGAGCTTATGGTTAAAGGGGAAACGAGAAAGGCTATTGACTATTGGACCAGCGATTTAAATGGACGAACCTTGAAAGAAGCTGCAACAGAACGAATGCTTAAAGGCTTAATTGATCTTGATGAGATTGAACGTTGGTGCGGATTAATGGATCAACGTCCGGTATACTGATGCTAAGGGGATGTGGTTATGGTTGAAGACATTAAAAAGAAATCTAAATCTCTTCAGAAAGCGATGATGAAACTCAATGTCATCGAAGAATATTATGCCAAGATGATTATTCAATTTTCCAATAAAACAAGATTGAAGCTTTATCGTAAAATTGCATCTTTGATGAAAAACCGTTTCTCCTTGATGGATGCTTTGGATATGCTCCATGATAATGCCAGCAACGGAGGGAAAAACCCCGGAGAACCTTTGGCTATTGCCATCGCTGCTTGGGGTAGGGCTTTAAATAATGGTAAAACATTCTCTGATGCCTTGAAAGGATGGGCGCCAGCCAGAGAAAGATTGATGCTCTCGGTTGGTGATGTTTCCGATCTTGAAGGAGCTCTCCTGAATTTGATTAAAGTTACCGAAGGTTCTACAAAAATGATTCGACCCATTGTCGGGGCTATTGCTTATCCTAGTTTTTTGGTGATGATGTCGGTTCTGATTATTTATGCTATCGGCGTTTATATGGTGCCACCAATGATTGATGCTGCTCCTACTGTTGTTTGGAGGGGGATGGCCAGAGATTTGGTAGATCTTTCTAACTGGATTAAAGACAACTGGGCTATTGCTTTTGCTTCTCTGCCAATCGCAATGGCTATCATTTATTTCACCATTGGAATTTGGACAGGAAAAATAAGGGTTTATTTTGATGCTATCCCGCCTTGGTCTTTGTATAAGATATTTACCGGCATTAGCTGGCTTTTGGCCCTGTCTGCCCTCGTTAAGGGAGGAACGCCCGTTTCTACTGCCATGCGAGCTTTACGCAGAGATGCTAACAGATATTTAAGAGAAAGAATTGACAAGACTTTGGTCTTTATTAATAATGGTGATAACTTGGGACAGGCTTTAAGCAAGACTGGTTTGAATTTCCCTGATCCTGAAATTATTGGCGACCTGAAAATTTATTCAGAACTTGATAATTTTGAAGAAGCTTTGGATAATTTGGCTAATGACTGGCTTGAGGAATCTGTTTACATGATTGAAGAGAGGGCTAGCCTATTGAACATGGTGGCTTTGCTCTCGATTGGTGCTGTTATTGCCTGGGCCGTTATGGGAACCTTTGATATGCAAGATCAAATTACCAGCAATATGGGAAGTGGAGTGTAATATGAGGCTGCAAAAGATTTTTTTCTCTTGGAATAGCTGGTGGACTTTTGCAAAATCCTATCGAAAAACTATCTTGGCTTTTGTGATGGTTTTGGTTATTGGATGCGGATGTTCTTTATTCTTCTTTGCTCAAGACAACAAACAGATAACCGCAGCAGCTGATGAGCTTGCCTCGCTTATTACTAATATTCGACGCTATTATCAAAACCGGCCGGATTATTGGGGATTAAACTCTCAGTTGGTTATTGAAAAGAAAATATCTCCGCCTCAAATGCAAAAGAACAATGTATTGCTGAGTTGTTTGGGTAATGAGGTGCTGGTTGGCAATGGTCTTGAGGCTGAGACTTTGATGCCCGGTTCTCATAATTTTGACGTCACATATAGGAATCTTGCTGAGAAACAATGCATTAACTTAGCCTGTTTTCCGTTTGATCAAAAATTTTGGTTAGGCGTTACGGGAGTGACAATTACTAATGCTCGTCAACAACAGCTTTTTTCTTGGGATGATGAGGAAAACGGATTGCCCATTCCATGTCGTTTGGCCGAGAAAATTTGTACCGAAACGGAAAATACAATAATCTGGCACTGCGAGCAGTAAATTTATAACTTTTGTAATACGGGCGATGACTTTTTATGACTAAGGATAAGATTGTTCATAATTTATTAATTTGTTATAGTTAAACTATAAGCAAAGTGAAACGAGGAGATATACTATGAGGATTTTATATAAAAATGAGCAGACAGGGCGTTCTATGGTGGAGATGCTCGGTGTGCTCGCAATTATCGGAGTGCTTTCAATCGGTGGTATCTCCGGTTATTCCAAGGCGATGTCAAAATATCGTATTAACAAAACGTTAGACCAGATTTCTATGCTGGTGATGAATATTCGTTCTCTATTTTCATCGAGTGTTGATTATACGGGATTGGACAACACTTTGTCTATTCAGATGGGCATTATTCCTGCCGATATGCAAGGAACTACCGCTGGTACTATCATTAATGCTTACCAGGGACGTGTCTTTATAGAAGTTGTTGCTACGGATACTCGTCAGTTTTCCGTAACCTATACCGGATTAACACAAGAAGCTTGTGTTTCTTTGGCTACGGCTGATTGGGGATCTCAGGCAGGTTCAGGATTGCAGTCTATGACCGTTGGAACGACCGCTGATAAGGAGGCTAAAACAATTACTCAGGCAACAGGTTCTACCCTTACCTATAATATAGGAGTAGATTTTCCTATTACCTTGCAAAATGCAGCGAAGTCTTGTTCCGCCAATGATGATAATGGTAATGGCATTAAGTGGACCTATTATTAGTCCTCTTTACCACAAAAAGCCCTGCTTTGAGCAGGGCTTTTTGTGGTAAAGAATTTGTATTTTATTAATATATATTTGCTATCCTCTGCCTAGGAAATCATTTTTTTATAATGAGGTTTATCAATGACGACACTTACAGAAACGACTTTTTCGGATATATATATTACCCCTAAAAGGCAGGCTTTTATTCCAGATAAACAAACGGCTAATGCTTTAATGAAATTTGAGCCGGAAGATTTTGATAAATTCTATCATTTATTGGAAGCTTCTTGGGATGGAAAAAATCCGAGCTATTCCATCGTCTATGATGGAATTTATTACCGTGTGGAGAGAACGGTGGCCTTAGACGGTATTCAATATTGCGCCAGGAGAATGCCAGCTCAAGTTCCGGCTTTGGCATCTTTGGGCTATCCTAAACAATTGGAAAAATATCTTTTGTCATTAAAAAATGCCTCGGGTTTGATTTTATGGAGTGGGCCTACTGGTGCTGGAAAAACGACTTCTATCTCTAGCTTGCTTAAAGAATATTTATCAAGTGAAGGGGGATTTGCTTATACAATTGAGGACCCAAACGAACAACCTTTGGATGGTATATATACGACACCAACTGGAGGCTTGGGACTTTGCAAACAGACCCAACCGGCTGGGGGTAATTGGGGGGAATCATTAAAATCTGCTCTGCGTTCTAAGCCTCGCTATATCATGGTTGGAGAAATCAGAACACCTGATACGGCCAGTGAAGTTCTCAGAGCGGCGACATCTGGACATTTGGTGCTTTCAACAATCCATGCCAATAATGTGACAGATGCTATCACCTCTACTGTTAAATATGCTGCTGCCGGAGGTATGAGCGAGGATTTAGCTTATGATCTTTTCTCGCGAGGAATGCTCGCTGTTTTGCACCAAACTTTGGTAGGAACATCTGTAAAGAGGGTTTCGACGTCATTCCTTTTTGCCAATCCGGATACAACTAAGGGTGATCAGGTCAGAGGAATTATAAAGGGCGGAAAACTTAATCTTGGGACATCTATTGAGACACAAATGACGCGTATGGCCAGAGGTCTTCCTATATTTGTGGATATCTCTTAGTCCCAGGGGAATACAACCCATTGGTCGGGTAATTTCTTGGCGTAAATTTCACAAGATTTTTGCCCGTTTGGCTTGGTGTACACGCATACTCTTACGGCGTCGGGATATTGTTGGTGCAGCAAATCTAAGGTGCGGCCGCTGTCTGAGAGATCATCAACGATTAAGGTTTTTTCATTTATTCCAGCCAATAGCCCTTTTATTTCTATGGCGTTGTCTTGCCTTTTTACATCTCCGTCGTAGCTTGACATATTGATAACATCACAATTTCTTATATCAAGCTCATAGGCTAATATGCCGGCCGGGATTAGTCCGCCGCGGCTAATTGCTACTATTCGGTCAAACTCCCCGCTTTCCCTTATTTTTGTTGCAAGCTGTTTGACCTCGGTGTGAAAATCTTCCCAGTTTATATAAATTTTATTTGGCATCTGTTTCTTGCTCTTGTCGTGCTTCTATTTTGTATATATATTCAATGACATCGTCATCTTCCCAGTCTACCGAGCCGCTTATGCGACCGATTTCTTCTCCTTTTTGGTTTACCAAAACGGTGTGCGGAGAGGAAAATATTCCAAAATCTCCAGCCAATTTGCCTTCTTTATCTGTATAATAAACTACGTCAGGAGCCTCATATTTTTTCAGAAGTTCTTTTTGTTCTCCAGGCATGGTCCACTCATCCTCTTTGGATACCAGTAAGACCTCTATTCCGGTGTCTTTGGTTTTGTTGACAAATGTATTTATCTCATCTAGCTCACGAATGCAGGGAGCACAATAACGAGACCAAAACATCACCAGTAGAAATTTGCCTTTGAAATCCCCTAATTTGATAGCCTTGCCCTCTGCTGTGTAAATCGGCGTTTGCGGAGCCTCCCGCGAGTAGGCAAAAATATTCAGACCACTTTTAGCGGCAGCACTCCCGCTCCACAAAAGAAATAAGCCTAGTACTAATATCTTTTTTATCATCTATTTCTCTGTATAACTTAATTTTTACTTAACTCTTGTTCGCTATATATCTATACTATAGCAGATAACAAGTAAAGGAATGGTTATGAAAAAGTATTTATGTTTTTTGA
>CALXVX010000062.1 GCA_944392215.1 uncultured Alphaproteobacteria bacterium
GTAAGATGAGCATTCCGCTGGCTTCCACCCGCTCATCATCGGTAATTTTATCATTGAGGTGAGAAATGCAGATAGGATAGATAACAAAAGTTCCGGCACCGAGCAAGAGTGCGCAAAGCATGAGCATGATACCACCGTTATTGATAAAAAATTGCAACCACGGAGCAACCAAAAACAGCCCGCCGCACAGCCACATCATCACAAAACGCCTGTCAAATTTATCAGAGAGCCTGCCAACGGGAATCTGTGCCAGCATTCCACCCATAATGCAGAAGAATAAAAACACAGAGGTATCATATAAATCAAGACCTATTTGCTCGGCATAAACAGGCCCCAGAGTGTAAACATTGCTGACCAAAACACCGCTGACAATGCAGCCAACCACGCTCATGGGAGCAATCTTATAAATCTTGAATAAAGACATATGCTTGTGGTGAGCCATTGCCGGAGTTGGTTGCCCCGTGAGGCTGACAGGCACCAAGGCCCAAGAGTAGCAAACGGAAATCAGAATAAACAGGAGGAAGCCCGAAGTATCAGGAACATTGAGCAATAGTTGACCGGAGGCCATACCACAATAGGTCATCACCATGTAAACAGACATGATGGTTCCTCGGTTCTGGTTATTAGAGCAGGTATTAAGCCAGCTCTCAATGCACATTAGTCCGGCCGCCAAACAATAGCCCTCGCCAAAGCGTAAGACCGCCCAAAACCAAGGATCAAGGTAAAGTGCGTGCAACAAAACCAGCGAAGATAAAATGGATATATAGCCGGCAAAAGCTCTCACATGCCCAACCTTGTTGATGATATGAGATGATGTAAGGGAGGAGACAATATACGCCAGATAATAGCAAGATAAAACCAAGCCGGTATAAAAAGTCGGGGTATGAGCCTCATTGAGACGCACGGCCAAAATAGAAGAATTCAGACCGTTGGCGATATACATGATAAAAGTACCGATAAAAAAGGCCGCCAAAGGGGAAAGAAGTTTTTTCACCGCTTTGAGTTTAGCCACAAAATCCGGCATAAGTCATCCCATCCTTTCAATCCCCTTGGGGGCAAACTTAGGCAGCAGTTTTAGCCTCAGCTTTGAGCATAACCTCCGGGGCTTCAATACCCAAAAGATACAGGTTAAGTTTTAAAATATCCCTAACCAATTTTGCCAATTTGAGACGAGAAGAGGCTTTCGCTTTGTCTGCCTCGCTCATGATGGGAGAGGTGTTGTAAAATCCGGAAAAAAGCTGTGCCAAGTTGTAGACATAATCAGAAATAATGCTGGGCTCTTTTTCTGCCTCTGCCCGCGCAATAATGGTATTGAGCTGAGCAATCTTGAGGCAAAGGTCACGCTCCTCCTTGTTTGTGATGATAATATCGCCGAATTTCAAGCCGGCATCTTGCGCTTTTCTCAAGATAGAGTTGATACGGGCAATGGCGTATTGAATATAGGGGCCGGTTTTGCCGTCAAACTTGGCAAAATCTTCAAGCTCAAAAACATAGCCCGAAGCGGTGTTGTTTTTTAGGTCTTGGAACTTGATGGCGCCAATGGCAATTTGGCTTATCATTTTTTCAATATCTTTAGCAGAAAAACCTTCAACTTCATCAGCGGTTGGGGTAGATTCGCGAACTTTGGCAATAGACAGGTTGATGAGGTCTTCAAGGTTCATCACGCCGCCATCGCGAGTTTTGAAAGGCTTGCCGTCAGCCCCGTTCACGGTACCAAAGCCAATATGTTTCAGGATTGTTCCGGGAGCCAAATTGAGTTTTTCAGCCACTTCAAAAACCTGCTCAAAGTGCAAGGATTGTCGCTTATCCACGACATATAAAATTTCTTGTGCGTGCAAGTCATCATAGCGCATTTTAATAGTGGCAATATCGGTAAGCTGGTAGCCAAAGCCTCCGTCGCTTTTAACCAAGATAACAGGGGGCTTTTTGTCATCACTCAAGCGGATAATGGTGGCGCCGTCGTCAAGCTCGGCAATTTGGCGGTTGCGAGCCATTTCGACAATCTTGCCACAGGTTTCGTGGGCATCGCTCTCACCGAGCCAAAGGTCAAAATGAGCATTCAAAAGCTCATAATTTTTCTTAATAGCTTCAACCGAGACTTTGCGCAAATGCCGCCATGCTTTCTGATATTCCGGGTTGCCGTTTTGGAGTTCGGCAGTAATTTGGCGGGCTTTTTCTTTTGCCGCTTCGTCTTCCTTGCAACGGATATTTGCCTTTTTGTAGAAAGCAGATATCTGGTTGATGTCATAATTTTCGGTTTTGGAGAGATTGCCGTCTTGGTTGATGATCTCAGCCAAAATCATGCCCATGGGGGTTCCCCAGTCGCCCAAATGCACATCAGAGACAACATCATGCCCGGCAAAAAGCTCAATCCTTCTGATAGCCTCACCGATAACGGCCGAGCGTAAATGGCCCACATGCAGAGCTTTTGCCACATTGGGGCCGCCAAAGTCCATCACGATTTTGCGAGGATTTTGGGCCTTTTCAACGCCAAAACGCTCATCAGCGGCAGCCTCATCCATGATTTTGGCAATAAAGCCATCGGCAAGGGATATGTTGAGGAACCCGGGGCCATCAACCGAGATTTTGGCAAAGTCTTTGTCTTTTTCAAGCTCTGTAGCAATTTGGGAAGCAATTTCGCGAGGATTTTTGCGTTCGCTTTTGGCCAAGGCCAGAGCACCGTTGCACTGAAAATCGCTCAAATCCGGGCGATCAGAAACCTTAACAAAAGCAAATTTGGAATCAAGGCCCAAGGCATTAAAAATATTGACCATTTTTTGATTAAGAATGTTTTCCAAAGACATGATTTTCTCTCTAAAAGTCAAAAATTATTTTTCACATTTGAAGTAGAAGTGGTTGGGAACCAGCAAGCGGCAGGTAAAATATGTTTGTTTAACCGGCACGGCGTGTGTTCCCGTATTTTCAGATTTGCAAACATCATCCGCGAGCTTTTTCACATCCTCATAAGGAGTATAAAGACTGTTGTAGCAAACGGCAGGGTTTTGCGGGGTAGATTCCCCCACATAAAGGCTTTGCGGTGTTTTTGCGCCGGCCTCGCGTCTGCGGTCCACAAAGGGCCTAAACTGAGAGCAAGAAGATATAAAAGCCGCCAAGAGAACGATGTTTATCAATTTTAATCTGGACAATTAAAAAAACTCCACTAAATTAAAATAAATTTTATCACACTATAAACGAAGAAGAAGAAAATGCAAGAAAACAAATATATCGGCGATGAAAAAATGCAAAAACTGCTTGAGCACTACAAGTGCCCAACCCCGTTGGAAATTGTCAAAATGCGGTTTGCCGGTGCCATCTGCAGTCCAAATTTGGAGCTGCGCCCGAGCGATGTGATATCTTCTTTTTGGCCAAGATCAGAGACCCCCAGACTGCAAACCAAAGATGAGGCTGATTTGTTTTTTAAGTTTTTTATGGGCTTGTGGGATAGTGTTTTTGAGAAAATAAAAGCCAATAAGATCAAATTAGATAAGCTTCCCTTCGATAGTTTAGATTATTATTGCCAGCGCCGTTTTGCCGAGGTTGAGCAAGGCTATGTAGAAGGCTTTTGGGGTGGCAAAGAGGATGTGAAAATCCCGGCCTTTTTGGCGGAGGTTATAGATTCTCTTTCTGAACTGGCCGGGGTTTATGCAAGCCTTGGCAAAAAATTAGCCAAGGGCAGTGATAAAGAAGAGATTATGCAGGCGCTCCGCTCGGCCGATGCAATGGTTGAAAAGGCTATCGCTTTTATCATAGAGAACTCTGTTCTGCCGAGGATAGAAAGCCTCAAGCGCACGGTTAATTAGAGATAAAAGCTTGACATTTCAATGAATAGGGAACATATTCAATCAAGTGATTGAATTTTGTAAGGAGTATCTTATGGAGTTAATGGAAGGTCTTTTGACCAGACGCTCGGTTCGCCGTTATCAAGATAAAAAGATAGACAAAGAAACGATAGAAGAGATAATCAAAGCGGCGCAGTTTTCCCCCACCGCGCACAACCGCCAGCCATGGGAATTTTTGGTGATTGAAGACAAAGAATTTTTGGCAGAGCTGCGCCACATTCAGCGCTGGACCTCTTTTGCCAAAGATGCCGCTTGCGTGATTATTGTTTGCGGAGATATTGAAAAATCCTTCAACCGCAATAAAGAAGACGAAAAATGGAGCTTTATTGATGTTGACTGCGCCATTGCCACCCAGAGCCTGATGTTGGCGGCCTGGGCCAAAGGAATAGGCAGCTGCTATTGTGGTGCCGCCCCCATGCAAAGAGTAGTGGATGCCCTCTCAGAGCGTTTAAATTTACCGGCCAACATTCGCCCCTTTGCCATTGTGCCGATGGGCTATCCGGCAGAAACACCCAAGCAGCCTGATGACCGCTACCATCCAGAAAAGATTCACTGGGAAAAATGGTAATAAAAGTAGAAATCGCTTGAAAAAATCTAATTTAGTGGTAGATTACTGGCGATTAAAATACGTATGCCTGTGCGGGGCGTTCCGCACTAAAAGTTAAAGGAAGGAAAATAATATGACGATTCGCGTTGGTATCAACGGATTTGGGCGTATTGGCCGTTTGGTTTTTCGTGCCGCTCAGAAAAGAAACGATATTGAAATTGTAGGCATCAACGACTTGATTGATGTTGACTATATGGCTTACATGCTGCGTAATAACACCATGCATGGCCAGTTTGACGGCACCATTGAGGTAAAAGACGGCAAACTGGTCGTAAACGGCAAAGCTATCCGCGTAACAGCCGAGAAAAACCCTGCAGATTTGAAATGGAATGAGGTTGGTGCAGACTATGTCGTAGAATCAACCGGTTTGTTCCTCACCAAAGAGAAGGCTCAGGGCCACATTGATGCCGGTGCAAAATATGTTGTAATGTCTGCTCCTTCTAAGGACGACACCCCGATGTTTGTTTGCGGTGTAAACACCGATTCTTATGTTAAAGGCACCAAGTTTGTATCTAACGCCTCTTGCACCACCAACTGCTTGGCACCCATTGCTAAAGTTTTGAATGATGCATTCGGCATCACCGATGGTTTGATGACCACCGTTCACTCCACCACAGCCACCCAAAAGACCGTAGATGGCCCGTCCATGAAAGATTGGCGCGGTGGTCGTGCAGCATCTGGCAACATCATTCCGTCTTCAACCGGTGCTGCCAAGGCTGTTGGCAAGGTTATTCCGTCTTTAAACGGCAAATTGACCGGTATGTCATTCCGTGTTCCGACATTGGATGTATCAGTTGTTGACTTGACTGTTAACTTGGCAAAACCGACTTCTTATGAAGAAATCTGCGCAGCCATGAAGAAAGCATCAGAAGGCGAGTTGAAAGGCGTTCTGGGCTATACCGAGGATCAAGTTGTATCTTCAGATTTCTTGGGCGATGCTCGTACATCAATCTTTGATGCCAAGGCCGGTATTCAGTTGACTCCGACTTTTGTAAAAGTTGTAAGCTGGTATGACAACGAGTGGGGTTACTCCAACAAGGTATTGGACCTCATTTCTCATATGGCAAAAGTTAACGGATAATCACAAAATAAGCAAACCCTCTTGGCCTGCCAAGGGGGTTTTGTTTTTTGCAAAGGAAGAAATAAATGACGCAATACAGAACCATAAAAGACTTGGGAGATTTAAAAGGCAAAGTAGCAATGCTGCGTGCTGATTTAAATGTTCCGATGGATGAAAATTTTCATGTAACCAACACCGCCCGCATTACCCGTACGGTTCCCACCATCAAGGCCTTAATGGACAAAGGTGCCAAGGTTGTTGTAATCTCTCACTTTGGTCGCCCGGAAGGCAAAGGGGATATGAAAAACTCATTGTCTCACGTAGCCCCCGAGCTGGAGAAGGCTTTGGGCAAACATGTTGTGTTTGTAGATGACTGCATTGGCCCTAAAGTAGCAGAAGCCATTAAGAACATGAAAAGCGATGAGGTTTTATTGCTTGAGAATCTTCGTTTTTATGATGAAGAGAAGAAAGGTGATGAAGCTTTTGCCAAAGAGTTGGTAAAACCGGCTGATGTTTATGTATCAGATGCTTTTTCAACCGCTCATCGTGCTCATGCTTCCATGGTTGCAGCGGTAAAAGAACGCCCGTCAGCCTTTGGGTTGCTGATGGAAGAGGAGGTAAACGCGCTCTCTAAAGGTTTGAACAATCCGGAGCGTCCGTTGATGGCCATTGTCGGTGGCTCCAAGGTTTCCACCAAGTTGGATTTGTTGAACAACTTGGTTAAGAAAGTAAACAAGCTGGTAATTTCCGGCGGTATGGCTCATACATTCATGAAAGCCAACGGAATAGACACCGTCAACGAGGCCAATTCTCTGGTCCAGATGGATATGATAGACACCGCCAAAGAGATTATGGCCACCGCCAAAGCCAACAACTGCGAGATTATTTTGCCGCAAGACGTTGTCGTCGCCAAAGAATTTAAGCCGATGGCCGAGCACAAGACGGTAGATTTGGAGCATATCCCGGCCGAGGGTTGGAGCTTGCTCGATGTCGGAGAGAAGACCATTGCCGCTATTAATGCCAAGTTGGAGGAATGCAAGACTTTGGTATGGAACGGCCCCTTAGGTGTGTTTGAGATGAAACCCTTTGACAACGCCACCAACAAAGTAGCCGAGAAAGCAGCCGCCTTAACAGCAGCCGGTAAGCTGACATCTGTTGCCGGCGGCGGTGATACTGTTTCTGCCTTGGCCAATGCCGGGGTAGAGAATAAGTTCTCTTATATTTCAACGGCCGGCGGTGCTTTCCTTGAGTGGATGGAAGGCAAGGAGCTTCCCGGAGTTGTTGTCTTGAAGAAATAAGACGATAATAGGCTAAAAAACAAAAACGCCTCAAGCGATTGGGGCGTTTTTTTATAGAAAAAATCTCAAGGAGTTGAAAGAGAAAAGATAGAGATTAGATAAAAGGTGTTCCCGATGTCGGTAGGTAGAAATAGATTTTCTTTTGCCGGTATGAGTGAACAAAAAGATTTGCGAAAACAACAAAAGAAAATTTATTTCATTTGTTCGTTGGAAGAATCGGGAAAGAGCAAGGCTTTAAGGCTTTGCTCTTTCTTATTTTTGAGGGAAGAGGCGGAGTTAAAACTTTATAAACCAATACCTGTTAGAGTGAAAGCAACAGGAAGGATAAATTTTTAGACAAAATAGTTGATTTTCCACTAATTTATGCTAAAATAAACATAAAGAAAGGATTTGGTAGCAAAGGAATACTTCAATGGCAGAAATTACTCCGTTAAGATTCAAAAAAGACACCAGCTGGGAAGGCGAGAACGAACTTGAAGAATACTACACAGACGCAGACAAGCGCGCGGATTTGCTCAAGTTTCTAGGCACGCCTGATGGCAACGGCGGCCACACTTTTGACCGTGTAAAATGGGAGAGCCAGCAAAAAGAATATAAAAAATTAAGCACAGAGTATGGTGACGCTAGAAAAAGCTATGATGATTGGGTAAAAGAGCAAGATAAAAAAGGCTTAGAGTTAAAAGATTACGAAAAAAATCCAGAGTTCCAACAGCTTGATAATGCTCAAAAGGAGGCACAAGCGAAACTGGATGGAGAATTTTCTGGAGATATGCAAGTTCTTTTGATGACAGATGCCCCGGAAGTAGCTTTGAACTTTTTGCAAGTTTATGGAGAGGTAGAGAGACATCCGAAGCTGAAAGAAAAGTTTCTGGCGCTCAAAGAATTTGCAGACCGCATGATTGAGAATGGATGGCATCCGGAAGATGGAAAAAACCAGCTCCAACTGCAATATAGAGATGGGCAACTTTTGCTAAGGGTTAATGATCTTGGCGGCAAAGGCTTGCATTTTGCCATCAAAGATGACTTATCAATAGTCTTTACCGAAGATAAGATTCTAAAACGTGGCCAGGTTGAGGAGCTTGCCAGAGTTTTTGACAAAGTTGGTATGGAGGTTGATAATTTTTCTCCCACCGACAAGTTAAAAGTTGTTGAAGACAATGACGAAAGCAAAGAGGTCGGCAGTTTTGAAAATGTGTTCAAGTCTTACAGCCGTGTGGCGTGGCGAAATATGGAGCTGGAAGAGTTGCGGCGTATTCAAAAAGAAAATGAAGACAACGGAATTTCTAACCCAGCCCTAGACGATGTCATTGCTCAGAAAACGGTAGAAGAAGAATATGCCGGCCAAGATTACGATGCGGATGGCCAAACATCAGAAATTGGCGGTGTAGATGCCCCCTCATATGAAGGAAATCCGTTTGCAGAGTATCTACAAGAAAAAGATAAAAACATAAGCCTGCGCAAGATGAAAGAAAAAATCTTAGCGCGTGCCGGCATTATGCGTGTAGATCGCCGCAGCATTACTACCAGACGCATGCCAGACGGCAGTATGGTCATCAGCTTCTATGCCAGCGAACAAGACAAGATGAATGATGGCAAGCTGGATAAAGATGGTATTGCCAAACACACCAAGAAATGTGCATTTCGTATGTGGAACACTCGCCCACCACGCATTGGTATTTACGTTCCACAGGGGGCTAAATTTGAAACAGCCTACGCCAAAGGCGCTTTAGGTTCTCTCAAGGCTTGTGGGTATGATTACTTTTTCCTTCCCCCGACACCGGAATTTGGTGGTGATGCGCAAAGTGCCTTTTTGGAAGCCGCAGGAGATCAACTCGTGTGTCCGCGGTTAAAGCGTTCTTCTGATGATAAACAAGGATGTGATTTAGGTCCTGAACATATTCGTATCATCATGAAAGCTTTAATGGACAGCGAAAAAAGTAATAAATCCTCTGCCGAGGAAATGATAAAATTTAAGATGCGGCTAGTAGAAGAATTAAATATCTATATTACTAATGTAAAGCCAAATGATGATAAGTTGATGGAAGAAAGAGACAAAATTGAAAGTGACATTCGTTTAGAAATGTATACGACTGCCACGTTTCCAGCTCTGACATCCTTTATTGAAAAAGGAATTAATGGTGAACTCAAAGATGCCAACGGAAATCCAGTTAAATGGGATAGAATGGATGTCGCCTGCGCTTACGAGGCTCTTGGAAGAATTAGTGAAGGAGTTGCCAACGGGTACATCAAATATGACTATTTACATGGAAACGATTCAGAACAGATGCTTCAGCTATTAGGCTCTGAAATGAATAAATGTCGAGCTGAAGTCGTAAAAGAATTTAATAATAAGTTTAACAAAGGTGGTGAAGATACTAATGAAGAGCCGGAAAATAGAACCAACAGTCGTCTTAAAACATCTTCCGGGGAAGCATTAGCTGTTTATGAAGACAGAATGAATAAAACGTTTGAAAAAATAGGTAAGAAAGGCTCTGATTTTGCAAAGAAATTAAAATTTTCAAATAAAGAAAAATCAATAGATGTTCCAAGTTATGATAAACAAACCAAAAAAATTATTAACAGGCCAATTCCGGGAATAGCTCAAGCCAATACACCCACTCCGACCAGAGGTAGAAATACCGGAAGGTAAGCTTAAGCAACTGGGCAAATAAAAAAAAGGCGAGGAATTTTTCTCGCCTTTTTGCATATGAGCGGCTCTTTCCTTAGCAGGGTTTGATATGCCAAATGTTTTTGGCATATTCCATAACCGCACGGTCAGAGGTAAACTTGCCGATACGAGCCACATTGAGAATAGATTTTCTGGTCCATTCATCTTTTTTAAGAAAGTCTTTTTCAATAACTTCCATCGTCTTGTCAAAGGCCTCCAAATCCGCCAATACAAAATAGTAGTCACGGTTGACCAACTCTTCAAATATCGGCTTAAACAGCAAGACATAATCTTTTTCGCAAAACATATTGGAGTTAACCGCGTTCAAGATACGTTTGATGTAGTTGTTTTTCTCATAAATCTCACGCGGATTATATGTTGTGCGGCGGTCATTGACCTCTTTTTCCGTCAGGCCGAAGAGGTAGAAGTTCTCCTCGCCGACTTCTTGGCGGATCTCGATATTGGCACCATCCAATGTACCGATGGTGAGAGCGCCGTTGAGCGCAAATTTCATATTGCCGGTACCGCTGGCCTCAAACCCTGCAGTAGAAGATTGAACACTGACATCAGCCGCCGGAATAAGATCTTCAGCTAAAGAGACCTTGTAGTCAGGCACAAAGACCACTTTAAGCATATCATTCACTCTCGGGTCGGCATTGACAACTTCTGCCACATTATTGATGAGCTTGATGATAAGCTTTGCAAAGTTATAAGACGGTGCGGCTTTTCCGGCAAAGATATAAGTCTTTGGCGTTGCCGGCTTAACATTATCTTTAATAATATCAAGATAATCGCCGATAACCTGCAAGATTGTCATCAGTTGACGCTTATATTCATGGATTCTCTTGGCATGAACAATAAACATACTCTCAGGGTTGACCATAATTCCGGCAGCCTTAAAGATTCGCTGAGCCAAGATTTTTTTATTGGTAATTTTAACATCGGCAAAAGCCTTAACAAATTTTTTGTCGTCAATAAATTCTTCCAATTTATGCAGCTCGGTCAAATCCGTAACCCAACCATCGCCGATTTTTGAGGAAATAAGGTCAGCCAAGGCGGTGTTGGCGTGCAAGAGCCAACGTCTTGGAGTAATACCGTTGGTGATGTTTGAAAATTTTTCGGGCCACAATTCATAGAATTCAGGAACCAACTTGGTTTTAATGAGTTGAGAGTGAATCTCAGCCACACCGTTGACGGAGAAAGAACCGACAATGGAGAGGTTTGCCATTCTGATGATTTGGTTGTCACCCTCGCCGGAAACAATGGAGACTTTTGCAAGCTTGCTTTGGTCTTCACCGAATTTGGAGCGAGCAAAGTCCATAAAGCGACGGTTAATTTCATAAATAATTTGCAAATGTCTCGGAAGCATTCTGCCCAAGATGCGTGCCGGCCAGGTTTCCAAAGCCTCAGGCAGCAAGGTGTGGTTGGTGTAGGCAAATACTTTAGTGGTGACATTCCAAGCATCATCCCACTCTTGTCCATAGACATCAACCAGCAAGCGCATCATCTCGGCAATGGCAATGGCGGGGTGGGTGTCATTGAGCTGGATAACCACTTTATCAGGCAGTTGGCTAAAGTCCTCACTTTTTTCCAAGAAACGGCGCAAGATATCTTGAATGGCGCAAGAGGCAAAGAAATATTGCTGTTTGAGGCGTAATTCTTTTCCGGATTCAACCGCATCCGAAGGGTAGAGAACCTTTGAGATGGTCTCGGTCTCAATTTTCTCCTTCATGGCCTCAATGTAGCCGCCCTCGTTAAAGATGTTGTTGTCGAGCTCATCATCGGTTTTGGCGGAGAATAAGCGCAGATAGTTAACGGATTTTCCCTCATAACCGACAATCGGAAAATCAAACGGTACACCATAAAGAGTTTTGGTGTTCATCCATACAAAGCTCTTCTGCCCGCCGGGGTTATCAAAAACTTCGACATCGCCATAAATCGGGATTTTGACAATTCGATCGTGTCTGGCAAATTGCCAGGGAGAGTTTTCACCAAGCCAACTATCGGCCTGCTCAACCTGATAACCGTTTTCAAACTTTTGCTTAAACAAGCCGAATTGGTAGTCAATACCATACCCAAAACCTGCCAGGCCAAGAGACGCCATAGAATCAAGATAGCAAGCGGCCAATCGACCCAAGCCACCGTTTCCGAGAGCCGGATCATATTCGGTATCAAAAATTTCTTCCAACGAGAAGTTTGGCAGCCCGTCGATTTTAATATTTTTCAAAATATCAAAAAGTCCCAAGTTGTGAAGGTTGTTTTCCAAAGAACGCCCGATGAGGTACTCAATGGAAAGATAATAAATGCGCTTGGAGTTGCACTTGTTGTAGCGAGCAATGGTTTCATACATTTTATCCATGGCAAACTCGCGCACGGCCAAAGATATGGCTTGCAAAGCCTCATCTTTGGTGATTTCGCAAGTGCGTTTGCCGATAAAGTACTTAATATAGTGCTCAATAGAAAGTTTGAGTCTGGCACGATCAATTTCATTAACGATATTGGAAGTTTTTTTCACTTTTCATGCTCCTTATTGGAAAAAATACTCAATTATCCCAAGGCTAATCAAAATTGTTTGAAATATGGTTAATAATATAACTCTTTTTTTGAGCATTTCAGAGCTGGAGTTATGATTTTTTTAAGAAATTTTCTTGTAAATTAACTCCTGAGTATATATAATCGGCCCAGATTGATAAGAGTAAAATTTTAGAGGTAGATAGATGAAACAGAGTTTTATCGCCGGTCTTATGGCGGCAACCGCAATAGCCTTTGCCACACCGGCTTCGGCCCAAAGCATTTTTGAGGCATTGAGTGAAACATACAAAAGCAATCCGACCCTGCAGGCAGAAAGAGCCTACCTGCGTTCGGTAGATGAGAATGTAGCCATTGCCCGTTCTGGCTATCGTCCGACCTTGGCACTAACCGGGGGCTACACGGATACCAACAATAATGTTGATTCAAACAGCACCTATGGACGTGTCGGCGGCGGAGATACGACCACCAAGAGTATGGCAGCCGTTGTTTCACAGCCCCTGTTTAGCGGTTTTTCAACCGTAAATTCCGTCAAAGCGGCAGATCAAGCTGTTCGTGCTGAGCAAAATAATTTGTACAATGTTGAGCAAGATGTTTTCTTGTCCGCATCAACCGCTTATTTGGATGTGGTAAGAGACAGAGCCATTGTTGAGCTGCAAAAAAATAACGAGAAATTATTGAAAAAGCGTTTGGATGAGACCCAACAGCGTTTCAACGTCGGCGAGGTAACAAGAACAGATGTTTCCCAAGCAGAGGCCAGATATTCTCAGGCCAAGTCAGACCGCATTGCCTCAGAGGGAAATTTGGAAGCATCCAAGGCGACTTATATTCAAATAATCGGCTCCTCACCCGAGGATTTGGAAGACCCAAAAGTAATCCGTGACTACTTGCCGCAAAGTTATGAGGAAGCTTTGGAAGTTGCGCTCAAAAACAATTACTCCATCAGACAAGCGCGTCACCTTTTCAATTCCAAGGGCTATGAGGTTTATGCCAACACGGGTGAGCTGCTGCCGCAGTTGAGTTTTGATGCATCAGCCTCCAAAGTCAAGTCAGAAAATGACAACGCCCTCACTGGGGATACCACCACCGACGGTGTTGAATGGGGGCTGAATTTGACAATTCCGCTTTATAATGCAGGAGAGAGCAGAGCTAAAATTCGCCAAAGCAAACACCAGAAATGGCAAGCTCAAGAGCAAGTTTTGGAAATGGAACGCCAAGTAAAGGCAACGGTTTCCAGTGCCTGGGAATATATGATGGCCAATGAATCTAAGATTTCCGCCATCAAAGATCAGGTCAGAGCCAATGAGATAGCTCTGGACGGTGTTCAAAAAGAAGAAGCCCTGGGCAACCGCACGATTTTGGATGTTTTGGATGCCTACCAAGAATTGCTGAACTCCAATGTAAACGAGGTTACGGCACGCAGAGACTATTATGTTTCGGCAATGAATTTGCTGATGTCTATGGGCAAATTGACAGCCAAAGATCTGAAATTGGACGTAGAACTGTATGATGCGAAAAAGTACTACAAAGAAACCAGAGGCAAGTGGCTGTCTTTAGAATAAAGTAGAATAAAGGGTGTGCTTTTTTGCAAAAGATGCTTGATAAAGCAGGATTTTTGTGTAAAATGAGCCCAAGTGAATAACCGGGAATGTAAAAATGGCAGAAGAAAATAATCAAGATATGTCAATGGAAGACATCCTTTCTTCAATAAAGAACATATTGGAGGAGGATGAGACAACGGCACACCAGGCGCCGGCAATAGAGCCAGCCAAGGAAGACCCGGATGCAGACATTCTTGAGCTCTCACCGGAGATGAGACTGCCTAAGGAAGAAGAAACATCCGCAGCAGCAGAGCCAGCACAAGAGATAAATCTTGATGCCGAGCTAGATGAGGTCAAGTTGCCCTCACTTGAGGATGTATCGGCAACCCCGGCTACTGAAAGCAAAGAAGAAACTATAGATGAGGAAAACGAACCTCGCGGCGTCAAAGTCGGGTGGGAGGATTTTGAATCAGATCCGTTTTATGAAGAGCCGAGCGACGAGCAAGGCAAAGAAGAAGATATCGAAAATAGCGGGGTAGAGGAGTTTCTGCCCCAAGAAGACATGCCGACAGACCAGATGCCGGTTTCAGAGGCCATTGCCCAAGATCAAGAAGACACAGCCGCCGCCGAGATGAGAGAGCAGGAGCAAATAGAGGAAATTTCTGAGCCTGAGCCTGAGCCTGAGCCTGAGCCTGAGCCTGAGCCTGAGCCTGAGCCTGAGCCTGAGCCTGAGCCTGAGCCTGAGCCTGAGCCTGA
>CALXVX010000063.1 GCA_944392215.1 uncultured Alphaproteobacteria bacterium
AGGCAGGGCTTTCGTGGGAATGTGTTTTGAATAAAAGAGAGGCTTTTCTCAAAGCTTATGATAATTTTGACATGACAAAAATTGTTCGTTATGATGATGCCAAAATTCAAGAACTTCTATCAAACCCTAATATTATTCGTAACAAATTAAAAATTGTTGCCAGTATAGAAAACGCCCGTATCTTTCAAAAAATTGCACAAGAATTTGGTTCTTTCAATGCATATATTTGGGGCTTTACCAACAATAACGTTATTGTTGAGCCCTATAACCTGCGGACCACGTCACCTCTTTCTGATGCTATTTCCAAAGACTTAAAAAAGCGCGGCATGAAATTTGTCGGTTCCACCATCATCTACTCTTATCTCCAAGCCATCGGCATTCTAAATGCGCATGGAGAAGAATGTGATTTTTCTAAAAAATAAAAACCTTTGAACTTTTTTATTTCTCTTTCGTTTTAGTGGGTAGAAACAACTTATGAAATGAAAGGATTATACCATGAAAAAGTTTTTACTCTGTCTGACTGCCTTGTCTGTATTGGCAACACCCGTTGCAGCCAAGCCGTTTCATCGTCCGCACCACCGCCCGGTGCCGGTCGTTATTCACAAACATCATCATGGTGATTTCAATGCTCCGTTATTGGCCCTTTCAAGCGGTCTCATCGGGTTTGCCATTGGCGCCTCGACTACTCCGCAGGCACAAACAGTTTACTATACCCCGGTTGAGGATAAACAATGTTTTGCCGTTGTTTCAAAATCTAGTGGTGCCATCACTCAACAATGTGTCAGCGGCAGCAATCAAGTCTTGTACGTGGACTAAAAATTTGCTTGCTTTTTAATCATTTTGAGGCTAATCAAAAGAGGTGTTGCCGGCGTAGCTCATCAGGATAGAGCAACAGTTTCCTAAACTGTGGGTAGTGGGTTCGAGTCCCGCCGCTGGCGCCATCTTTTTCAAATAAAACCCCGTTTTCAAGACGGGGTTTTGTTTTTCTAGCTTTTAGCTAATTTCTCAAGAAATTTTATTTGGATATCGGCTATCTTCAAAACCGAATCGATTTCAACATATTCGCCTTCTGCGTGCATCCCATCGCCACTGCCGGAATGCATGATGACGGTTGAACCTTTGACGGCAAATTCTCTGGAATCAGTGGCGCCGCCTTCATATTCAAAGCTCAGCGGACGACCTAATATATTCTCGGCAAACGCCTTATAATCCAAAATATAGGGATTATCCTCACTCATCACAACCGGGGTTGATGATGAAACTATTTTATACTCACAGCCTTTGGCCATGGCCTTGTCCAATTTGGCTTTTAAGTCCTCTACACTACTGTTTTCGGTTAGACGAATATCACATAGAGCCTCGCAATAATTGCAAATGACATTTGAAACCTCACCGCCATTGATTTTGGCCACATGCAAGGTATCTATCCACTTGTCTTTTGGCTGGTTTCCGTTTTTTGAATAATAGGGAAAAGATTTGCGTAAGTTATTTATGGTTTCAACCATTATCTCATTGGCATCTACTCCTTCCCACGGACGAGAGCCATGAGCCGCCTGCCCTTTAGCAATCAGCTTCACAAATACGGGGTTTTTGCATTTGACAATAAGCTTACTGATATCGCCGCCGACATCATTGTCTAAGACTATTGTCGATTTTATTTCCGGGTGTGCGACCAAAAATGCTTGGGTCCCCTTGCTGCCTTTTTCTTCATCTGAAGACAATATTACCCCAAACTTTATCGGTAATTTATTTTTCAAAACATGCTCCATTGAATTGAGAGCCACTGCTGCAAAAGATTTCATATCCAATGTGCCGCGCCCATACATCTTGCCGTCTCTGATCTGCGGTGTGAACATTTCTTCTGAGGCGGCAACCACGTCTATATGACCCAAAACCAGAGCATCAAAAACTTCTGAATCTGTATTTCTGATGAATATTACCGGCGCTCCCGCCACTTCATCAAAAACGTCTATTTTGGCATCCGTGCCGGCAAACAGAATTTTTATATAGTCCATAACCTGATTGATTTCTTTGGCGTTGCCGGTTTCTGAGCGGAAACGAATTAAATCTTGTGCAACTTGTATGATGTCCATAAAAAATTCCTTTCTTCTCTTATTTTTTTTACAATTTATTCACTTAATACTGACATAATAAGGCCAACAGAGTAAAAAAAGGTTAAAAAGGGAGGCTAAATGAAAACTTTATTTATGGCAGCAGCTCTATTGCTTTTCTCTTTTGGCAATGCTTCTGCACAGAATCTGATTGATGATGGCGAGACCGGACTTGCTATTCCGCGTTTTGTGTCTCTGCGCTCTAATCATATTAATGCACGTTCGGGCCCGGGCGCAAGATATCCGATTGAATGGGTATATATGCAAAAATCCGCTCCGGTTGAAATTATCGCCGAGTTTGAATTGTGGCGCAAAATTAAAGACTGGCAAGGCTCTGAAAGTTGGGTGCATAAATCTATGCTGACAGGGAAACGCTTTGTTAAGGTCATCACTCCCGGCGAGAACAACATCTATGCCAAAGATGACTACAACGCAAAAGTTATTGCCAAGGTCGAAGATGAGGTGGTCGGTGAGATAAAAAAATGCCCAGTCAACACCAATTTCTGCCTCATACAGTTTGGTAATATCGATGGCTGGATGCCGAGACAAAATCTTTATGGAATTTACCCTGACGAGATTATTGACTAAATCAATATTCTTTCAACTCCCAAACACCGTCCTTGAAACTCAACTTAAAAAGGGCGGTGTTTTTCATGGCGGAAGGTTTGTGACCAAATTTCATCAGCAAATAGCGAATGGAACTCCCGTGCGAGGCTATACCAATCACCGTTTCTTTGGTTTTCATCAACTCATCTAAAACTTTCAGCATTCGCTCTTGCATTTGCCGTTTGGTCTCGCCGCCCGGGAATCCTATATCCATGGGGCCGTCTTCCTCATACCAGGTGGCAAAAATCTCCGGATATGCCCTGGCGATATCCGTTTTCAACATTCCCTCAACCTCTCCAAAGCAGCCCTCTCTTAAGTCCGGAATTATCTTGAGCGGAATATTTAACTTTTCAACCACGACTTCAGCTGTTTGCAAAGCCCTCTTGAGCGGGCTTGAGTAAACAATCTCCAACCCTTTGTCTTGTAAAAAGTTGGCAAGTTCATGTGCCTGAGCCTCTCCGGTCATATCCAAAGGCATATCTATTCCGCAGCCTTGCCAGCGCCTCTCTTTGTTATACTCTGTTTCTCCATGGCGGAAGATATAAAAAACTTTTTGCATTATTTCTCCCTTACCGGAATCCCCGGGAAAAGCATGGCCGCTACTTTTTGGTAATGTTCATTCCAGTTGCTGACCAAAAATTTATAATCGCGGTTGCGACTCAAACAAATATCTATCTCTATATGTCTTTCCAGGTAATTTGCCAATTTGGCGCCCATCAGCTCATCTTGAGATATTATTCTGACTTTTGGCAGAGCCTCTCTGAAATATTCTTTCAGCAAAGGATAGTGTGTGCACCCCAAAATCAGCGAATCCACATCTTCAAACTTCTTAGCATATCCTAATGCCGCTTTTTTAGCCTCTGCAAAGTTATCTGCCTCAATAAACGGGACTAGCTCCGGGGCGGCAATTTCTCTTACCTCTAAATCAGGTTTTATCTTGTGTAATTCCTGCTCATAAATATGGGAGCGCACAGTGGCATTGGTGGCAACAACCCCCACTTTTTGTGCATTATCAAGCAAGGCCTCCTCAACGGTGGGAATAATCACGCCCAAAACTTTAACATCAGGTGCAAAAGAGGGGATAAAACGTTGTTGTAAGTAACGCAAAGCAATTGAAGTGGCCGTATTGCATGCTATTATTATCAGGCCACAATTTTGCGAGATCAAAAACTTTATGGCCTCTATCGTGTAGCTTAATATTTGGCCAGATGTTTTTTCTCCGTAGGGCAAATGCTCGGTGTCGCCGTAATATACATAGTCATATTTCGGCAAAGCATTGATAAAAGCTTTTGTCACAACTAATCCGCCCAAACCGGAATCAAATACGCCAATTTTCATCAGACCTCTCTTTGCTGGCGCTGATGATATGTTTTTTTATTCAATTTGGCAACAGATTTATCAAATTCAGCTCCAAACCATATACCAAACCCCGCACAAGGCGGGATATCAATTTGCCGTGTGGCTGGTTTGGGCAGGCGCTTCGCACTCCGCCGCCTTACGGCCTCCCTTCGGTCGCTCTTCCTCGCTCCCATAAATTCGGAGCTCGGGCGTCAAACCAGCTTCGCTGGCCGATCAAGCCTTACCAAACCATATACCAAACCCCGCACAAGGCGGGGTTTGGTATATGGTGGGTGTGGCTGGGATCGAACCAGCGACCCCTACGATGTCAACGTAGTGCTCATACCACTGAGCTACACACCCGTTTTATCTTTTGGTGCCTATCTTATTATCTTATACTTTTTCTTTTGGCAAGAACTTTTTTACATACCAACTTAATAAGTCTCGTATTTTTTCCTGTCAACTGGCTCGCTTATCTTTCCGTAATGTTAACCTTTAGAGAAAGCTTCCTAAAATTAGGAAATATTTAAGCTTTATCTCGTATAATGTTCTTTACTCTTAAACAATAAGGAGCATTAGTGTGGATAGCAAAAAACTTGATTTCAGAGTTAATTATAAAGCTCTTAAAATCTTTGGAGAATTTAATGTTAAAGACCCTAAATTCCCTGTTGTTTTGTCTTCCCCCCACAGTGGAAATCTTTTTCCGCCGGAATTTCTTGAAAACTCGGCTCTAAGCGAAAAGGAACTCCGATCCTCAGAGGACTGCTTTGTCACCGAGATTATTAAACAAGCATCCGATGCCGGAATTCCGCTTATCAGCATGAATATTCCTCGCACGTTTATCGATGCTAACCGCGATAAAATCGAAATTGACGATAAAATGTTTTTTGATGCTCCGCAAAGCTCTACCAATGCCGGGAGCCGACGCTGCCGCGTGGGGCTTGGTGTTATCCATAGAATCGTTTATCCAAATAAAAACATTTATGACGGTTTGCTTTCTTACCAAGAGGGAATGGATAGAATCAAATATGTCTATGATGCATACCACAAACGCTTGAAGCAACTCGTGGATAAATGCGTGCGCAAATTTGGTTTCTGCTTGCTGGTTGACTGCCACTCTATGCCGTCTATGATTTGCAATATCATGAATGAGGAGAAACCTCTGGATTTTTGCATCTGTACCCTTTTTGATGAAAGCTGCCCAACCCAAATGTCTGAATTCTTGAGCAAGGCTTTGGAAGAGTTCGGGTATCGTGTCGAATTTAACCGCCCCTACGCCGGTGCTTATATTGCCTTTAATTACTGCCAGCCGCGCAAAAACATCTATACGCTGCAACTGGAAATAAATCGCAGCCTCTATATGAATGAAAAAGCTCTAACGAAAAATAAGAATTTTCAATCTGTTAGCAGCAATATTTGCCAGAGTATTCTGGCCTTGGCGAATTTTTTGCTGGATTTTAAAAAATAAATATGTTATAAGCCTCTCTTGTTTGTAAACTATTTGTTAACTTTTATGGCAAGTAGTTTGGGTTTTGTGAGCATTTTCAGCCTGCAAAACCTTTGGATCACCAACCTCAGGTTATTTTATTTTTGTGGTTGCCGTGAGACAAGTTGAAATTGGCACATTTGTTGCATGAGGGATACTTGTTGGCTAACCTGAGGGAATAGAGGGATGCGACTTTTCGTATCGAATATTTTAATGCTTTTGTTAATATTGCTGATGTTTATTCAGCCAGTACAAGCTCGAGCTTACTCCGAATTTCATGATGATGCTCTGGTTTGTATGGAAGCCACACAAAAACTTGAAAAAGAATATCAAATAAAAGAACACCTCTTGACCACCATCTCTAGTGTTGAAACCGGACGCTGGGATGCAAAGCGCCAACAAACTCTTGCTTGGCCGTGGACAGTGAATGCTCAAGGCAAAGGAACCTTCTTTAGAACCAAAGCCGAGGCCGTTCGTGAGGTGAAACGCCTGCAAAGAGCCGGCGTGAAAAGTATTGATGTCGGATGTATGCAAATTAACTTGGCCTACCACCCCGACGCCTTCAAGAGCGTGGAAGAAGCTTTTGATCCGCAAAAAAATGTGGAGTATAGCGCGAAATTCTTAACCAAACTCTACAAGAGAAAAGGAAATGACTGGATTAAGGCCGCCATGGCTTATCATTCCAGCGCGCCGAAAAAAGCTCAAATTTATAAGAAAAAATTGGCTAAGGCCTACGAGAAAGTTAAGACCGCCTTCAACACCAGCCCTCACCTATTTGGAAAAGAAGGGCAAAAGATGGCTAAAAAACTTGCAAGCACTCGTGTTTATGCTACAAATAGAACAAGAATTGAACAGAATGTAGCAAACAAGGCTAATGCTTGGCGTGAGGCAAAATTGGAAGAATATCGCCGGAGCAAGCGCCAATAATAGAACTTTTAAGGCTTAAATGGATAGGTATTTTTCAGAACCAGGATTGTTTTGGCGGCCACTTGGCGGTAACAATATAGATCAAATCAGCGGGCATTGTTACCAGTATACCGACATTAAAGAACTTAAATCCGGCCTTAAAGCTTCAACTATTGTGGTTGACCTTGGAAAATTTGATAATCACCAAGCTTTGGGGATTAGAAACTCGGTAGCGGCGGTTCCCGATATTAGGGAGCTCCTGCAAACCCCGTTTCTTAACCCCGAAGCTATTTTTTTGACTCACTCTCACCCTGATCACCTTAACGGAATTGTTCACTATCTTAAAGCCGGGTACTCTCTGCCACCGCTGTTTGGCGGAAAATATACCCTCATGATTTTGGAGGAGCTTTATGATGAATTTGCAGTTCCTCGCCGCAGCCGCCCAAAGTTTAATATTATTCAGGATGGAGATATTATCAGGTGCGGATCCCTTAAAATTGAGATTGTATCATCTTCTCACACCTGTTTTGACAGTTTCGGGCTTATCATTAAAGCCTTTGATGGCACAACCGTTTACCACACTGGGGATATGAAAACCGATAACAGCACTTATTTTCGCAAGCCGACAAATCTTAAACGCTTACACCAACTGGCCGAAAAGATAAATTTCTCGGTAGCTGATTTTTGCGGCATCACCTCTGATGGAATCGCCGTACGTGAGGTTGACACTTTCAAAAAACTTGTTGAGCTCATCAAAAAATCTCGCAAAAGAAAAATCTTTATTCCCGTGTACCCCACTCACGCGGAGATGTATTTGGTAGCTTTTTTGGCGGCGCTTAAGCTCAAGAAAAATGTCATCTTTTATGGAAATCATGATTTTTATATCTACCTTGAGCAGATAAAAAAATATGGGATCGACTTTAAAAAGATGGCCGGAAATCGTATAAAAGTTGTTGTCGGAACCCCTGTTGACGTGGAGGCTTTGGGTGATGATTTTGCGGTTATCGGCACGTTTAACAATATCGGCAATTTTTTTGATGACAGCAGCGCCGACAGTTTTGGGATTATAACCTCAGGCACGTTCTTTAATCCTTTGCGCGGGCAGTTCAATGCCAGAAACATCCGCTTTGTAGATGTTAGAGACTACCCCGTGCTGCAGGGTTATGGGCATGGATTTTTAGGCGATTATGAAATCATCAACAATATTCTGCAAGCACCCCTTTTTATTCCAACCCATTGCCCGATATATGTTATTGACAGTTTTCGGGAGCTGGCTCAATATATCGGAATAAGGATTGCGGAGCCGACTGCGCGCAACAATCATCTTTATAAGCTTGAAAAAGACTCTTTTGAGCTTATAAAAGAAAGTCCTGCCACTTGGCTGGTGGTTAATTATGTCAATGACCAAGCTATCTTTACCGAAGTATGGCAAAAGCCTACCTCCGGAGCGGGGTTTCTGAAACGCACTTTTAGTGCCAGACGCTGCCGAAATCAATTTAAAATGTTGCTGCATAAGCGCAAACAACAGGGAAAATAAAGATGGAAGTAACGAAATTTATAAGTGAATATAATATTCGCAGTTATGA
>CALXVX010000064.1 GCA_944392215.1 uncultured Alphaproteobacteria bacterium
GCCCACTCCCAAGAAAGGAGCGCTCCGACCAATAAAGCCAAAATCTGAATAAACGGATATCCGGCGTATAGACACCAGATGACCAGAGGGGCCATAATCAACGCACTGACAGTCCGTTTGATAAAAGAACGAAGTTTAGACTTTTCCATATCTTCTCTCCCGATGGTTGAAGTCCTCAATAATTTTTTCTAGTTCTTGTTTATTAAAATCCGGCCAAAGAGTCGGCGTAAAAAATAATTCCGAATAGGCTATTTGCCACAAAAGGTAGTTGCTTATTCTCTGCTCCCCGCTGGTACGAATAACCAAATCAGGGTCTGGAATATCTTTGGTATAGAGCATATCCGAAAACATTTTAATATCAATATCTTCAATTCGGATATCCCCTTTTTGTGCCAAGGAAGCTATTTTTTGCGCCGCAGAAACAATTTCTTGTCTGGAGCCATAGCTTAGGGCAATGCACAATGTCATCTTGTCATTTTTGGCTGTATCATGTTCAATTTTATCCATTTGGCTCACAATATCTGCTGCCAACATGTGCAGCTCGCCGATGAAAATTATTCTGACGCCTTTTTCCTGAATCTCTTTTAATTCAGATTTCAGGTATTGGCGGAGCAGGTTCATCAGTCCCTCAACTTCTTCCGCATCTCTTTGCCAGTTCTCGGTTGAAAAGGCATAAAGCGTCAGATATTTGATACCCAACTCTCCGGCCGCTCTGACAACTTCTTGCAAAGTTTCTGCACCTTTTTTGTGTCCGGCCGAGCGCGGCAATCCTCTCTTTTGCGCCCAACGGCCGTTGCCGTCCATAATAATGGCAATATGCTGTAATTGATCTGAAGTCACCTTAAAGCATCCCTATACCTGCATTATGTCTTTTTCTTTTTGGGACATCATTTCATCAATTTTCTTAATAGAATCGTCAGTTAACTTCTGAATCTCGTTTTCAAAACGTTTTTCATCATCTTCAGAAATGGCGTTATCTTTTTTGAGCTTTTTGACATCATCCAAGGCATCGCGGCGGATATTGCGAATCGCTACCTTATTGTTTTCCGCATATTTGCCGGCCACTTTCAAAAGCTCTTTGCGGCGCTCCTCTGACAGAGGCGGAATCGGAATACGTATCAATTGTCCGTCTGAGGCCGGATTTAAGCCCAAATCTGATTCCATGATTGCTTTTTCTACTGCTTTGGCCAAGCTTCTGTCCCAAACGCTGACAGATAGCGTGCGGGCATCGGGCACCGAAATGGTTCCGACTTGAGAAAGCGGGGTCATGGAGCCATAAGCTTCTACCATAATGCCATCAAGCAAGCTTACATGGGCTCTGCCGGCGCGCAAACCGCCGAAATCGGCTTTGAGCGAATCGAGCGTCTTTTCCATACGCTCTTTGGCATCTGCTTTGATTGAACTAAAATCTGTCATGTTTGTTTCCTTTTTAACTACTTAATTATTGTAAATTTTCCTTTGCCGCAGACGGCATTCTCAAGTGCTTTTTCGCCGTGTTGCGAAAAAACAACGATCGGTATCTGGTTTTCTTTGGCCAGTGATACTGCGGTCAAATCCATCACTGCCAGATTTTTTTGAATAACCTCATCATAGCTTACGGCATCATACCTCTTGGCCTTGTTATTTTTGCGTGGATCCGCATCATACACACCATCTACCTGAGTGGCCTTGAGCAGTGCATCGCACTGCATCTCAGAGGCGCGCAAAGCCGCTCCCGTATCAGTCGTAAAGTATGGATTACCGGTGCCGCCGGCAAAAATAATTATCCTCCCTTTTTCCAAGTGGCGCAGCGCACGGCGATACATGTAGGTTTCACAAACCTGAGGAATGCTTAAGCCTGAAAGGACACGTGTCTGAGTGCCGATTGTTTCTAATGCGTTTTGAATATAAAGAGCATTCATAACAGTGGCCAACATTCCCACCTGGTCGGCAACCGTGCGGTTCATTCCCTTGGAGGCCTCTTTGGCGCCTCTGAAAATGTTTCCCCCACCCACGACAATGCAAACTTCCACACCGCTGTCGTGCACTTTTTTGATTTGGGCTGCCAAGTCTTTGATAACCTCTGCCGACATCCCGAATGCTTTATCTCCCATCAGCCCTTCGCCAGAAAGTTTAAGCAAAATTCTTTTATAAATCGGTTTCATGAAAAACTCTTTTTGCAGATTAATTTTTCTCAATATTAACAACTTTAATCCATTTGTCATCAGTTTTTTCTGCTTTTCTGCATAAAGAGGGTTGCCAAAGCCATCTTTAGGCGTTAAGAAGTATTTATTCTGAAATATTTAAGGGATTTTTCCATGTCTAATACAGAACTTTTCACTTTCTTTGGAATCGGCGGCTATCTTCTGGGCTCTATTCCTTTTGGTTTGGTACTTTGTTTTTTGGCCGGATATGGCGATATCAGAAAAATAGGCTCCGGCAATATCGGCGCCACCAATGTTTTGCGCACAGGCAACAAGACTTTGGCCTTGCTTACTGTTTTGCTTGATGCCTCAAAAGCCGGCTTGGCCGCCTATGCCGCCAAAAAATTCTGCCCGGATTATGCTTATGATTTTTTTGGAATGCCAACTACTGTTTCCCAACTGGCCGCACTCATTGCCGGAACCTGCGCCATTTTGGGGCATAATTTTCCGGTTTGGCTCAAGTTCAAAGGCGGAAAAGGCGTGGCCTCTGCTTTTGGTTTTGTATTGGTCTTAAACCCGCAGATTGCTCTTGTGGCTTTGCTGATTTGGATTATTATGGCCGTTTTGTTTCGCTATTCTTCGCTTTCGGCCATCACCGCGGTTTTCTTTGTGCCGGTCCTCACTTATTATATGAGCGATATGGTGCATTTGGTGTTTTATACCTTTATCGTGGTTTTGATTTTGGTGCGCCACCATGCAAACTTTGTTCGCCTGTTTAACGGTCAGGAAAGCCAAATAAAATTCAAAAAATAAGGACCAAACTTCGTGGCCACAGATGATATTGTCGATATTTTGCAACTTATCAACTCCGAAAATGTGGGGCCTGTTACTTTTTATAAATTGCTTAAAAAGTTCGGCTCCGCCAAAAGAGCTCTGGAAGAAGCAATGGCTGTCACTAAAATCAGATTGTTTTCCCGCGATGAGGTGTTCAGAATTCTTGAGGAGACGGCAAAAAAAGACATTGCCGTCATTTCTTTTCAAGATACTTTATATCCACAACGATTGCTCGGCCTTTCAGATGCTCCCCCGGTTTTGTTTGTTCGAGGTAACCTGAAACTTTTGAATGCTCCAGCGAGCCTTTCCATTGTCGGGGCGCGCAATGCCTCCATCAACGGGCGTAAAACCGCTTCGCGAATCGCCTATGATTTGACCAACCAAAATGTTGTGATAATCTCCGGCATGGCCAGAGGAATCGATACCGCCGCACACAAAGGCTCCTTATATGCCTTTAACCAGCAAGGTCCGACCATTGCCGTCTTGGGCACCGGGGTTGATGTTCCCTACCCTGATGAAAACCAAAGCCTTTATGAGCAAATTGTTGAGCAAGGTTGTGTCATCTCTGAATTTTTGCCCGGAACTTTGCCGCAGGCTCTCAATTTTCCACGCCGCAACAAAATTGTGGCTGCTCTGTCTTTGGGCACTCTGGTGGTGGAGGCCACGCTCAAATCCGGCTCGCTTATCACCGCTAAACTGGCCGCGGAATATGGCAGAAAACTTTTTGCCGTGCCGGGAGCCCCGACTGAGGCCAGAAGTTTGGGCCCCAACCAGCTTATCAAAAACGGAGCGGGCTTGGTGGAAACTGCCCAAGATATCATCAAAGTTCTCCACACCCCGAGCCAGTCGATTTTGCAACTTAAAAATCCGCCTAAGCAACAAGAACTCCGTTTTGAAACCGTGAGACCGGCACAAACTCTTTCCTCTCAGAAAACAAAAATTATTGACTATTTGAATTCTGATGGAGTATATGTTGACGAGATTATTCGGGCCAGCGGCATGAGCTCATCTGAGGTTGCGTTTGAACTCCTAGACCTTGAAATGAGCGGTAAAATCGAACGCCAAAGCGGCAATAAAGTGGCTCTGATAAAACGAAAATGATGGGAATTTTAGAATGAAGTTAGTGATTGTGGAATCTCCGGCCAAAGCCAAAACCATTAATAAGTATTTGGGACAAGACTATAAGGTTCTGGCCAGTTTCGGGCATATTCGCGACTTACCGAGCAAAGACGGTTCCGTTGACCCCGACAAAGATTTTGCAATGACCTGGGAGCTCTCCCCGGGCGGCAAAAAACATTTGGCAGATATTGTCAAAGCCGTGAAAGACGCTGATACCATTATTCTCGCATCCGACCCGGATAGAGAGGGAGAGGCTATTGCTTGGCATATTTTGGAAGAATTGAAAGCAAAAAAATTGCTTAAAGGAAAAAAGGTTGAGCGTGTTGTTTTCCACGAGATTACAAAGTCCGCCATTACCGAAGCCATTAAAAATCCCCGCCAAATCGATGACAACTTGGTTTCTGCCTATATGGCGCGCCGCGCGCTTGACTATCTGGTTGGTTTCACTCTTTCACCGGTTTTGTGGCGCAAACTTCCGGGCTCAAAATCTGCCGGCCGCGTGCAATCTGTTGCCCTGCGTCTGATTTGCGACCGTGAAAATGAGATTGAGAAATTTAAGCCCGAGGAATATTGGACCATTGATGCAGAGCTCTTTACCTCTGCCAAGGCTTTAATTAAGTCACGCCTTGTTCAGCTTGACGGTAAAAAGCTCGAGAAATTTGATATCAACTCCGAGGCAAAAGCTTTGGAAGCAAAAGCCAAAATTGAGGCTCAAGAGTTCTCCATTGCCAATGTCGAGCGCAAAAAGACAAATCGTTATCCGGCACCCCCGTTTACAACCTCTACCCTCCAGCAAGAGGCTGCGCGCAAGCTCCGGTTCTCTGCCAAAAAGACCATGCAGATTGCTCAAAAGCTTTATGAGGACGGGTTTATCACCTATATGCGTACGGATGCGGTCAACCTATCTAAAGAGGCTATTGCCGCCTGCAGAGAAGCTATTGTGAAATATTTCGGCGAGGCCTACCTGCCCAAAGTGGCCAAGGAATACAAAACCAAGTCCAAAAATGCGCAAGAAGCTCACGAGGCTATCAGACCATCAGATGTGATGAACACTCCCAAAAAGATGGAAACAAAATTGGACAGTGATGCCCACAAGCTCTATGAGCTTATTTGGAAGCGTACGGTTGCCTGCCAAATGAACCCTGCAATTTTGGACAAAGTGGTCATTGATGCCATCTCCGCAGATACGCAAATTTTGCTGCGTGCCAACGGGCAAGTTATTGACTTTGACGGTTTTCTCAAGCTCTATCAAGAATCTAAAGATGATGCCGATGAGGATGATGAGAACCGTATTTTGCCCAATGTGACGGAAGGCGAGCATGTTACCAAAGGCGAGATTACGCCCGAGCAACACTTTACCACCCCGCCGCCAAGATTCACCGAGGCCAGCTTGGTTAAAAAGCTTGAGGAACTCGGCATCGGCCGTCCGTCTACCTATGCCACGATTATTGCCGTTTTGCAGGAGCGCAAATACGTGCGGGTGGAAAAACTCCGCTTTATTCCCGAAGACCGCGGCCGCATTGTTACCGTATTTTTGGAGAACTTCTTCAGAAAATATGTGGAGTATGACTTCACCGCCCAGTTGGAGGAATTTTTGGATGATGTTTCTGCCGGCGCCATGGAGTGGAAAAAACTTCTGCACGGGTTCTGGGTCAAGTTTATCAAAAATATTGATGCGGTTAAGCCTCTGCAAATCAGCGAGGTGATTGAAAAAATTGACGAGGTCTTGTCTCATCACCTGTTTCCGCCGCGTGAGGATGGCTCTGACCCGCGTGTTTGCCCCGAATGCGGCAAAGGCAGATTGAGCGTCAAGCTTGGGCGGTTTGGTGCGTTTATCGGCTGCTCTAATTACCCTGAGTGCAAATACACCAAGCCCCTGGTTGATACCGCCGATGAGGAGGCTGCCGCCACTGTCAAAACCCCTAACCCCGAAGATAAGGTTTTGGGTGAGTTAAACGGGCTCAAGGTATACCTCAAAAAAGGCCCTTATGGTTTTTATCTGCAGCTGGGCGAAGATGCCACTGCCACCACCGAAAAGCCAAAGCGTGCCGCCTTGCCCAAGAATATTTCGCCAGAGGAACTCACCTTTGAGCAGGCAGCAAGGCTTGTCTCATTGCCGTTTGATTTGGGTGAGGAAATTCAGGTTAATGTCGGCAAATTCGGCCCCTATATCAAGCAAGGCAATAAGTCGCAATCTCTGCGCGGGAACGATACTATTTTCAACATCACTCTTGAGAGGGCAAAAGAGTTGCTGGCCGGTGCCAAAGAGCGCCCGAGCGGCAAGGTTTTGGGCATCAACCCCGCTAACAAGCAAGAGATTACGCTTCTCTCCGGCCGCTATGGACCTTATCTGAAATGCGGCAAGGTCAATTATGCTCTGCCAAAAGCTCTCAAAGACAGAGAACCCACGTTGGAAGAAGCACTAAACATCATCCACCCTGCCGAAGCCGGCAGTGGCGTAACCAAGCCGTAACCCGCAAGACTAAAAAGCCACCCGTTGAGGTGGCTTTTTACGGCTTGCTAATCGGCGGTGCCCAGGCGACGGCCTGGAGCTGCCGAAGCCGGCAGGGGCAATACCTAGCCGTGAGCCGCACCGCTCCCGTTGGTCGGGGTGTTAATCTTGGGTGCCATGTTCAAACAAATACTGCCCTCTTGCATAATTTAATTGCAGTGCGAGCGCGCACGGCGACCAGGCAAGCGCCTGGAGGCATTACTTAGCTGTAATCCGCTCAACTCACAAAGTTCGTTTCGCTGGCGCTCATGCCATAAACAAATTAATTGCAAATTAATCTTTATGCGTTAATATCATTTCCGCAAGCGTGAGTTACGCTTGCGGAGTATCAGAGCTCCTTACGAGAAAAAGAACAACTCCTTTTACGGGGAGCCGGGGGTATAAGGCTATGCTCGAAGAACCCGGACTGTTCTCGTACAGTTCTGAACTCCCCTCCTTGATTTTTCAAGGAGGTTTCTTTTTAATAAGAAATTTAGGAGTTTGAAACGATGAATAATTTTTCTTCCATATTGCGAAATCAAATTGCCTCTCAGCTTAGGCAATTGAGATTTGATAAAAATCTACCCATCAGTAACATTGCCTGCAAATGTGATTTATCCATCACTAATATCGATGCTATTGAGCGAGGAGAACCTCTTTCTTTTAAAAAATATCTCCGCCTTATCAGATACTATCGTAAAAAAATCCATATCCAACTAATTGATTAATCAAAACCCCCGTTTGGGACTTTTTCCAAGCGGGGGTTTTTAGCTTACCTCTTATCAGGCTGATTTGGCAGGCGAACTTTTCTTATCTCTTACAATATCCAAATTGCCATCTACCACGATGATGCTGGCCGTGTCATTATCGCCTATCTCGCCATCAAGAATTTTTAGCGCAAGTTTATTTTCTATCTGGTTTTTCAGCAATCTCTTCAACGGACGCGCACCATAGGTCGGATCATAGCCGTTATTTACGATCCAGATAAATGCAGGCTCAGTTACCTTCAGGTGAATATTGCGATCGCTCAGGCGTTTCTCAATATTTTCAATCTGAATCTTGGCAATCTCTTTGATGTTGCTCTTATCCAGTTTGTGGAAGATTGTTATCTCGTCTATCCTGTTAATAAACTCCGGACGGAACGAGGCTTTTACAATCTCCATAACCTTGGCTCTAATCTGTTTGCCATCATCAGCGCCGGTGGCGTTTGACAATATCTCTGAACCTAAGTTAGATGTCATGATGATAATGGTGTTCTTGAAGTCCACCGTCCGACCTTTGCCATCGGTTAGGCGGCCATCATCCAAAACCTGCAACAAGATGTTGAAAACATCAGGGTGCGCTTTTTCTATCTCATCAAACAAAATAACCTGGTAGGGTCTGCGGCGAACGGCCTCGGTCAAGA
The DNA here is from genome assembly GCA_944392215.1 of uncultured Alphaproteobacteria bacterium. Taxonomy (GTDB): domain Bacteria; phylum Pseudomonadota; class Alphaproteobacteria; order RF32; family CAG-239; genus CAZU01. The sequence continues at coordinate 7,973 of CALXVX010000064.1, forward strand.
AACCGCCTTCCTCATAGCCGACATATCCCGGAGGAGAACCTATCAGACGGGCAACTGCGTGTTTCTCCATGTACTCAGACATATCAACCCTCAGCATGGCGCTCTCATCATTAAACAAGAACTCTGCCAAGGCTTTGCTCAGCTCTGTTTTGCCCACACCGGTCGGTCCCAAGAACAGGAAGGACCCTATTGGTTGTTTGGCATCTGAAATTCCGGCTCTTGAACGTCTTACTGCATTGGACACGGCAGCAATGGCCTCTTTCTGGCCAACCACACGTTTGGCCAAAAAGTCTTCCATATGCAGAAGTTTTTCTTTCTCGCCTTCCAACATTTTATCAACCGGAATACCTGTCCATTTTGAAACAACGCTGGCAATGTTTTCTTCCGTAACCGTTTCAGAAAAACTGTTTTTGCGCTCTTTGGCTTTTTCTTCTGCCGCTTGTATCTTGCGCTCAAGGTCCGGGATAACGCTGTATTGCAACTCACCGGCACGCTCAAAGCGCCCCTCTCTCTTGGCAATCTCAACCTCTATACGAGCTTTATCCAGCTGATCCTTCAAGCCGGTGAAGTTGGCCAAACCCTGTTTTTCCTCACGCCATTTATCTTCAAGCGCTTTTGCCTTGGCCTCAAGGCCTGATATCTCGTAGGCTATCAGCTCGCAACGCTCTTTTGACTTGGGGTCGGTTTCCTTCTTTATGCCTTCTCTTTCTATCTTCAACTGCAGAATTCTGCGGTCAAGTTCATCAAGCTCTTCCGGTTTGGAATCTATGGACATACGCAAAGCACTGGCCGCCTCATCCATCAAATCTATGGCTTTATCCGGCAAAAATCTGTCCGTAATGTAGCGGTTAGACAATGTGGCCGCCGCAATCAAGGCTCCGTCTGAAATCTTGACACCATGGTGCAGTTCAAACTTCTCCTTGATACCACGCAAAATTGAGATTGTTTCCTCAACATTCGGCTCTCCGACATACACTGCCTGGAAACGGCGCGCCAAAGCCGCGTCTTTTTCAACATACTTCTTATACTCATTCAGTGTCGTGGCGCCAAGGCAATGCAGTTCGCCTCTGGCCAAAGCAGGTTTCAGCCAGTTGGAGGCATCCATTGAGCCCTCTGAAGCTCCGGCGCCAACCAAGGTGTGCATCTCATCAATAAACAATATGATACCGCCCTCTGAGGCCTCAACATCTTTTAGCACCGCTTTTAGACGCTCTTCAAACTCGCCTCTAAACTTAGCTCCGGCAATCAGTGCTCCCAAATCCAGTGACAACAGCCGTTTGCCTTTCAAACTCTCAGGCACGTCGTTGTTGACAATTCGCATGGCCAAGCCCTCAACAATTGCTGTCTTACCAACACCGGGCTCACCTATCAAAACCGGGTTATTCTTGGTACGGCGGGACAAGACTTGAATGGTTCTTCTTATCTCGTGTTCACGACCAATAACCGGGTCAAGCTTACCCTCTTTGGCCTTTTGGGTGATGTCTATGGTAAACTTCTTTAAGGCCTCAAAGTTGTCCTCTGCCGTTTCGCTGTCTGCCAAACGTCCTTTTCTGTATGCATTTATTGCCTGATTTAGATCTGTGGCCTTAACACCGCTTGAGGTCAAAATATCATAAGCCTCATTGCCGGCCGTCACGCTCAAGGCCTGCAACAAACGCTCTATGGTTACGTATTTATCATTGGCCTTATCTGCCAAGTTCTCCGCTTCCATCATTACGGTGGTGAATTCTTGGCTCATCAGTGCCTGCACGGATGTGCCCGCCACCTGCGGAAGCTTGGCAAAGGCTTGCTCTAATTTTCTTTTGATTTCTTCTACTCTGCCGCCCGATTTTTCAAGCAGGTTATAGATGACCTCATTCTTGTCATCCAGCAGAACTTTTAACAGATGCAAAGGTGTGATGTACTGGTTTTTATGCGCGGCCGCCAGTTTTATCACTTCCTCTATAACATCTTTTGATTTAGCTGTAAGTTTTTCAAAATCCATAATTGTATCTCCCTTCTTCTCTTAATATAGGAGACACAACTATACAAAATCAAGCCATACTCATTATTTTTTTATCAAATCTATAACGGCAATCTCTGATGGGGCAAACAAGCGCATGCTTGGCCCCCAGGTGCCAGCGCCAGGCGACACGTGCAAATCTATACCGTTAACTTTATAATCTCCGCTTAAATACTGATTGGCCTTTTTTACAAAAATGTGAAAAGGAAACATTTGTCCTCCATGCGTATGCCCCGCTAACACCAATTGGTAGTTATAACTGCTAATTGAATTAACTATTTCGGGGTTGTGAGACATTAGAATCCTGAATTGTTTTGGGTGACTCCCTTTTAATGATTGGATGAAATTTATATTCAAATTGGGATGGGAATTTGCAGTATGTGCATCCGGAATCCCTGATATGAATACATTGTCTGCAACCGTTTTACCTTGATTGAGCAATACGTTGAATCCCATCTTGCCATATTTGTATATCCATGGATATAAACCATTGTACAATTCATGATTGCCTATGGAAACGTAAACCCCGTATGGCGCCCGCAGTCCTTTCAAAACGTTTAATTGTTCGTCTATAGCCGTCGAGTCATCATCTACTAAATCCCCAGTAATCAAAATCATATTCGGGGCTAAACTATTTACTTTTTCAACGATTTTTTGAATCCGGTTTAGCGGAGTGGTCCTGTCTATGTGTAAATCAGATAAGTGTACCAACCTGAGATCACTATTAATTAATGGTGTTTTGATGCTGATATTGTTTATCTCCGGGACCTTTATTCCCTCATATAAAGCATAAATCCCTACCATCACTGAAAATGCCACAACGATTATGTTTGCATAAGTTAAGACACTTATATTTTTAGGGTTTATTGACCAGGTATCAAGCCCTACAAATTTGGCAATGCCATACACTCCATACCAAATAATATCGCGCAACATTAGCAAACAAAAAGCTATAAAAACAAAACCTAGCAACGTGTAACCCAAAAAAGATACTATTGTAAAAATTTTTGGCGGTAGCCAAGGTACTTGCCTTAAGGCAGAAATAAACAAAGGAGAAAACCAACCCAACAAGACCACGGCGGAAATCAGTGTTTTTCCAGTCAATTTGATGTCACTGTAACCAACCAAAGTTTTTATCATAATCGCCGAACAAGCGGCGGCAACAATAAAAAATGCTATAAAGAACAATTTTTTGACCTTTGCTAATAAATAATTACTTTTCTTATAAAGCGGCAACCTCTACTCTTGGTTTGCGCGGAGCTCTGCCTCGTGGGCGTGATACCTGTGACACCGGCTTTTCTGCGTCGGCGGCGTTAATCTCTATCACCTTAAAAGAGCGTTTTCTTGCAACTGGGGCTTCTTGTGTTTGATCGCCCTCAACAACCGGAGCAGCGGCAGCTTCCGGCTTGAGGGGGGCTACTACAGCCTGTGTTTCAGATGAAGCAACCGTTTCATTTTCTGAAGCTTGGGCAGCCTCTGCGGGTGCTGTTTGCGCATTTTCTTCTCTGTTTGCTTGCCGCAGATTCTTGCGCTCGTTAATCTCGGTTACAATCTTGCGGTAGTGTTCCGCATATTGACGAAACATCTCGGCCGCTACGTGATCACCGTTGCCTTGAGCCTCTTTGGCCAGCTCATTATACCTCTTAATCAAATCCAATGCCGTACCGCTAACCTTGCCTGCAGGACTGATGCTATCAAACTTGTAATTCAAAGAAAAAATTTGACTGTTATTGTTATAATTATTATTAGACCGAAATTTATTATTTTTTTTCATAAAACTTTACCACATATATTGTCCCGACCAAATGCGGGACTGATTAATAAAAAAACATATTTTGTTTTTGCTGAAATAAAAGGCGACAAACAAAAAAACAAAAGTCGCTAAAAACATTTGTCATATTACATAATAATTTTTCAAATGCAACTCATTTTTTTGAGGACTACACATCTTTCAATTGCGGATAAATCCTTTCTTATCTCTTCTGTTACAAAACCAGCCGCATTGAAAATTCGGCAGACATCTTTGGACTGGTTTTCTCCGACTTCTAAAAAAACATACCCACCATTTTTTACTAAGCTTGGCGCCAGCATGGCAATCTGACGATAACTTTCCAATCCGTCTTGTCCTCCGTCTAGAGCCATCAGCGGATCATATTGTTTTACCTCCTCATCAAGTTTTTTTATCTCCTCGCTTTTAATATAGGGAGGATTTGATAAAAGAATATCATATTCCTTCCCCACCAAGGATAAAAAATCTTTGTCAAACCAATTGCCCAAACATAAATCAAGCCGTTTCTCAACACCCAACTCTTTTGCATTTTCCTTTGCTATCGCCAGAGCTTGGGCTGAAATATCAACTCCAACTCCATTGAGAGCCGAAAACTCTGCCAGAACACTACAAATGATGCAGCCGGAGCCGACACCCAGCTCCAAAATCTTGCCGCTTTCCAACTTTTTTCCTTTTATCTTTTCTATGGCTGCTTCCACCAAAATTTCCGTATCCGGACGTGGGGTTAAGACATCCTCGCTCACCTTAAAATCGTATTTGTAAAAACCCCTATGCCCCAATATTTTGTCTGTTGGCATATGATGCTTGCGTTTTTCCAAAGATTCATGAAACTGTTTTTCTTGAGCTTCATCCATCTCAACTTCACCAAACATCAAAACTGAAGGCTCCACACCCAAAACATCGCTCAAGAGAATCCTTATCTCATAACCGTCGCTCTCTGTCCCGGCGGTCCTTAGCTCTTGCAAGGCATTCTCTATTACTAAATTTATTGATTGTTTCATCTATCTTTCAGACACAAAAACACCTGCTTGGCACAGGTGGTGAGTTTAAGTCCTGGAAAGCTCTTTGTCCTTTTGCAAAGAGGAAGAAGTTTCCTCTCCTTGCAACAAACGACGAACCTTTTCCAAACGAGCAGACATTCTGGTTGCAAATCCATTATAGTCCCAAACATTTTGTTTGTTTGGGGTGATGTTGCTCTTTTGAGAGGTATTTGTTTCTGCTGTCATTTGCTCTTCCTTCACGCTTGTTTTTGTGATTGTATCACTTTTTGGCCTTGATTGCAACCCAAACTAAGCTCTTTAATTTGTCAAAAGCACTCTTTTCTATCTGACGAATGCGCTCACGGCTGACATTAAACTTGGCTCCAAGCTCCTCCAGCGTAACCGGAGAATCTGTCAACATCCGATTTTTGATGATGTATTGCTCTCTTTCGCTCAACTTCTCCATGCAGCTTTGCAAAACCTTGGCTTTATACGAGGCCTCCTGGCGACGAGCCAAATTTTCCTCAATATTTTGGCTTTTATCAACCAAAAAGTCTATTTGCTCGTCTTCATCATCATCTGAAACAGCAACATTCAGGGATTTATCCCCGCTTAGGCGGCGGTTCATCTCTTTGACCTCATCTTCGCTCACAACCAGCTCTTTGGCGATTTTCTTGACTGTTTCGGGCTCCAGCTCTTTGTTCTCATAAACGCCTAAACGCGCCTTTATTCTTGAAAGATTGTAAAAAAGTTTCTTCTGCGCGGCGCGTGTGCCAATCTTGACCAAAGACCAAGAACGCAAAATATAATCATTGATGGAGGCTTTTATCCACCACATGGCATAAGTGGCCAAACGAACCTTCTTAGAAAGGTCAAACTTCTTGACAGCCTGCATCAAACCAATATTAGCCTCAGATATAATATCTGCCAAAGGCAAACCATAGTGACGGTAGGCAAACGCAATCTTGGCCGCCAGCCGCAGATGTGAGGTAACCAAAATTTGGGCTGCAACAATGTCCCCTCTCTCTTGAAAGTCGGTGACCAGTTTTTTCTCTTGTTCTTCACTCAACACCGGAAATTTCTTAATCTGCTCCATGTAGGAAACAAGGCTGTTGTTGCCAACCAGCGCCGGCAGATTAGATGATGTTTTTAATATCAGTTCAGAACCATTGCTCATATATGATTTCCACCTCTTTTCAATGCCTTATTGCAAGCATAGCCCCTCAAAAAACATCTTAGGGCAGACAGAGATGATAGTCTTTTTTGGTAAAAATTGCAATAGTCTTTATATTATTTTTTATAAATAAAAGAGGTGACTTTTCCCGGGCGGTAGTTAATGATACTGACATTGAAGTCAGCACCTGCTTCTTGCAAAAGCAAAAATACCCGGCGTTTTAAAATCTGATTATCGCCTGCGCAGATCTGAAAATCTTCATTGGTTAACCCATCGTTGACTTTGGCCGTAATCAGCATATTGGCAAGCTCATAGTTGTCTTCCGGCCTGAAAGTTGACACCTCTACGGGAGTGAAATTTTCCGTATTTTTTAGGGCCAAAAGTCTGGATCTTCTCTCGGAAATGCTTTCTTCTTGTATCTCGCCAGAATCCGCCGCAAGCTCTTGCCTTACTTGGGCAACCAAGGCGGCATCATCACAGGCAGGAAAAGCTTTTGCCTCATTTTTATTCTCTCCCGCAACCGGCTCAATAACTTTCAACGTTTGTTCAGGTATGCCGAAGTCATCATAACTTATTTCTGCGTTTGACGGTTCTTTTGCCGTGGTTTGCGCAAAAACAGAAAAGCTAAACAAACTCATTACCGACAAAAGAACAGCCAAACGCATTTTATCTCTCCTTAGAAGTTTACCGATTTTGGGGTCCGTGGGAACGGAATGACATCGCGAATGTTGCCAATGCCGGTTACGAGCATCATCATACGTTCAAAACCAAGACCGAATCCGGCATGAGGAACAGAGCCATAGCGGCGCGAATCCAAATACCATTCATAGTCTTTTTCGTGCATGCCGTTTTCTCTGATACGTTTTACCAAAACATCATAGCGTTCCTCACGCTGAGAACCGCCTATCAGCTCGCCGATGCCGGGAACCAAAACGTCCATTGCGGCAACGGTTCTACCGTCATCGTTTAGGCGCATATAGAAGGCTTTTATCTCCTTGGGATAATCTCTCACAATCACCGGACGTTTGAAGTGCTGTTCTGCCAAAAAGCGCTCGTGCTCGGTTTGCATGTCAATACCAAATTCGGGCTTATATTCAAACTTATGGCCGGATTTTTGCATGATGTCTATGGCTTCGGCATAGGTGATGCGGGCGAAACCGTGGTTTAAGATATTATTCAGTTTATCTAGCAGGCCAGGTTCTACATATTTGTCAAACAAAGCCAAATCATCGGCGCAAGTGTTCATTACATAGCGGATGCAGAACTTGACCATATCTTCTGCCAAATCCATGTCATCGTGGATATCGGCAAAAGCCATTTCGGGTTCAATCATCCAGAACTCAGCCGCGTGGCGAGTGGTATTAGAATTCTCGGCTCTGAATGTGGGGCCAAAAGTATAAATATCGCCTAAAGCGCAGGCAAACATCTCACCGTTTAGCTGACCGGAAACCGTTAGTCTGGCCTCTTTGCCGAAGAAATCCTGGCTGTAGTCAACCTTGCCGTCTTTGGTGCGCGGCGGATTGTTGATATCAAGAGTGGTTACCTGAAACATCTCTCCGGCGCCTTCGCAATCAGAGGCGGTGATAATCGGGGTGTGAACATAGCGAAAACCACGTTCATTGAAAAATTTGTGAATAGCATAAGAAAGTTCTGAGCGAACTCTGAAAGCAGCACCATATTTATTGGTGCGCGGACGCAAGTGGGCAATGGTGCGCAGATATTCATCAGTGTGTTTTTTCTTTTGCAGGGGGAAATCATCCGGTGCCAGGCTGTAGATTTTGACCTCATCGGCCACAACCTCAAACTTCTGGTTGCCGCCCTTGGATTCAACCAATGCACCCTTGATTGCCAAGGAAGAACCAGTGGTTATCTTCTTGACTTCCTCATAATTATTGAGGGTATTATTGGCAATAATCTGAATATTTTTGAGGCAGGAGCCGTCGTTTACTTCAATAAATGAAAAATCTTTGGCATCGCGGCGGGTTCTGACCCAGCCCTTGACCAAGACCTCAGCAATCGGTTGCTCTGAGGCCAATAATTGTGCAATTTTTGTTCTCTTCAACATTGTAAAATCTATCCTTTTATATTCTTTTTCATCTGATTACTGCCAGTAATCGTTTGCGAACTATATTACACTTTTCTCAAGATGTCCAGCATTGACAAATACTATTATACAGATTAAATTTTTTTATAATTTCAATTGTGGAGAACTAAAAAATGAAAAAATCTATTTCTTTTCTGGCTTTGGCCGCTTTATTTACCCTTGGTGCCTGCACGGCAGATATCAGCCCCGATGATTACTATGCCTCCAGCGCCGGCACGGTTAACACCGCTAAGCCCTGCACGGTTGTCAGTATTCGTCCGGTGACTGTTCGCAGCAACGATAACAATGCCGGAACACTCTTTGGCGCAGCGGCCGGTGGTGTGGCAGGCTCGACTATCGGTGGCGGAGATACCGCGCATATTTTGGGAGCCATCGGCGGTGCCTTGGTTGGTGGAATCGCCGGCGATGCGGCACAGGCCGAACTCTCCAAACAGACCGGATTTGAATATATCGTGAAACTTGATAACGGCACTATGGTTACCGTTGTACAAGGAAACGAGACCATTATTCAACCGGGGCAACGTTGCTTTGTGCTTTATGGCCGCCAGGCCAGAGTTATCCCTTACAACTAGTGTTATTTGGGAGTGTCTAAAAAAAGACATCGGCGTTAGTCGATGCCTTTTTTATTTATGTGGAAAAGTTTCCTCTAAATATAGCACGCAAGAGCAAAAAAAGATATAATAAGAGCTGATATATCAAAATAAGGACTAGTAGGGAGCAATGAACAAGATAAGTTTAACTGCAAGTATGCGGTCAAATTTGTTGAGCCTGCAAAACATCAGCGGGCAGGTTTCCTCTACCCAAAACAAGCTCTCTACCGGTAAGAAAGTAAATTCTGCCATAGATAATTCGAGTTCATACTACACGGCGCTTTCACTAAACAATCGGGCCGATGATTTGAACGCATTGCTTGATAGTATGGGGCAAGCAGTGAGCACGATAAAAGCTGCCACCACGGCCTTAGAAAGCGCGACCGAGTTTTTGGAACAAGCCAAAGCAGTGGCTAATCAGGCATTGGAAGAAATGTCTGATATCTTTATTCCTCAGCCAAGTGGTATTAGTGATGATGCAGAAATAAGAAACACTAGCTTATTTGATGGCCGAGCCAATACACAAGCCATGATAAACCAGATTGGAGCCGATGCTCTCGCGGCCACGGCAGCCAATCAGTTTTATGCTCCGGGAGTGGATAAAAATGACGCCAACTTTGGCC
>CALXVX010000065.1 GCA_944392215.1 uncultured Alphaproteobacteria bacterium
CCTTTGGCCGAGTGCAGGGTGATGAGCATTACCTTGCCGTCTTCAGTTATGTCATCTTTATCCATAACTAAACTAACATGTTCCATAAAATCTGACAAGGTGGGATATTTTTCCGTATCACTCATCACGTTTATCAGCTCTTTTAGGTTTTCTATTCTGCCGGGGGCTTCTACCGATTTGTCAGCTTTGAGCATTTCAAAATAGCCGCTGGCTTCTAAAACCTCAGAGGCAATCTCGTCAGGCGTTAGGGCATCTTTCATCTTTCTCCATTCCTGGAAATTTTCCATTAGGCCAGAAAGAGCATTTTTACTTTTGCCGCTTATTAGGCCTTCAGCCAACATTTGTTCTATGGCTGTGTATAATGACGTATGGCGCAATCTTGCTTCTGTTTCAAACTTCTCCAAAGATTTGGCACCAATTCCTCTGGCTGGTTTGTTTATTATCCGTTCTAAGGCTAGGTCATCGTGGGGTTGCAAAATTACTCTGAAATAGGCGAGGGCATCTCTTATCTCTGCTCGTTCATAGAACTTTAGCCCACCGATAACTTGGTAGGGAATCGCTTCTGAAATAAACTTCTCCTCAAACTCACGGGTTTGGGCTGCCGTGCGCACCAAAATCGCCATTTGCGAATAATCAAACCCTTGGCGGCGCAGTGAAGAGATTTCTTCTGCAACAAAAGAGGCTTCCTCTTCTCCGTTATAAGTACTCACTACTTTTATCTTGGCATTTTCTGTTTTGCCGGCCGGGGAATTTTCTGCCACTTTCAAGGTCTTGCCCAAGCGTTCTTGATTGTGGCTGATGAGGCAGGAGGCGGCAGACAAGATATTGGCTGTCGAGCGGTAGTTCCTTTCTAGTCTTATAATTTTGGCATCGGCAAAATCTTTGTTGAAACGCAAGATGTTTTCTATCTCGGCGCCTCTCCAAGAATATATAGATTGGTCATCATCTCCCACGCAGCACAAATTGCGGTATTTTTGCGAGAGCAGGCGAATCAGCAGATATTGGCTGACGTTGGTGTCTTGATACTCATCTACCATGATGTACTTAAACCTATTTTGATATCTCTCCAAAATATCGGCATGTTCCATCAAAATTTTTAGCGTATGCAAAATAATATCGCCAAAGTCCACACAATTTAGCTCCAACAATCTGGCCTGATAAAGTTTGTATATCTCCGTTGTGGTGTTTTCTTTATAATCATGGCTGATTTTATCTATTGTCAGGCCTTTGTCTTTCCAGCGTGAAATCTTATCTAAAACTGCTTGCGGCGGGTATTTTTGCACATCAATATGGTTGGTTTCCATTATCTGTTTTAGGAGCCTTTTTTGATCGTCTTCACCCAAAATCGTAAAATTGGAAGAAAGCCCCACCAGCTCTGCATGGTTGCGCAGGATTTTTACGCAAATGCTGTGAAAAGTTCCAAGCCATACCGAGTTAACGGCATCGCCAATCAGGCCTTCAACTCTCTCTCTCATCTCTCTGGCAGCACGGTTGGTGAAGGTAACAACCAGGCACTCCCACGGGTTGGCTTTATGATTTGCCAAAAGGTAGGCCAAACGTGTGGTTAAGACCTTGGTTTTGCCGGTGCCTGCCCCCGATAAGACCAAAACAGGGCCTTCGGTTGTTTGGACTGCTTCTTTTTGCTCGGGATTAAGCTCTTCAAGCCAGCTAAAAGACGGCATAAGGGCGCTTGTATTATCAAAAACCGGCGCGGCAGAAGAACTTAAATCAAATATATCATCCATGGCTAATCTTCTTGTATTTTTTATCTTTAGGAAATATATATAGTATTAGAACTATTGTCAAAGGAGATTTTATTATGCCTCGAACTCTTAAAGGTAAATATGTTACCGAAGCTTCCAAAACCTTTCAACAAGCTGATGATTTTTGGCATGCTGGAAATTATGATGAGGCCAGAACTTATTATGAAAAAGCGGCCTCTTTGTATCATGATACTCAAGATGCCGAAGGGGAGGCTTTTGCGCTTTCTCGGTTGGGGGAGTTGGAAATCAGCCTTGATGATTTTGAGCGAGCCGAAAAAGCTTTGCTTTCCGCTTTGGAGTTGACCAAGCATCTGGATGTGGCTCAAAATACATATGGTGAGATTTTAATTAAGCTCGCTAAGTTGGAAACTTCTCGGGGCCAGTCCTTGAAAGCTTTGCAATATATTCAACAAGCCAAAAGCGTGCTTGAGAAAATCGGCAATCGTGACTTGCTCGGCGATGCTTTTGACCAAGAGGCTTATATCTATCTGCTGGATGGGGAAGAAAAGAAAGCTCTGGATGCTTATAAAAAAGCCGCAAAGATGTTTGAAGAGGACGGAACCACGTTGAAGGAGGCCTCAACACTGCGTGCCATTGCCCGAATCCAGATGAAAGAGCGTGACTATGATGAGGCGCATGATGTTTTGGAGCGTTGCCGTGATCTCTACCGTGAAAACGGAGACCTCTTGGGCGAGGCCTCGGCTTTGTCTGCTATCGGTTGTCTGCGTTACATTATCCGCGATATTGAAAATGCGCGTAAGGCTTTGATGAAATCTGTTTATCTGTATGGAAAGGCTGCCCACCACTATGCCGAGGCCGAATCGTTGCTTTATCTGGCAAGGGTCGAGGCTTTTGACAAAGAACGCGGGGATTATGAACGTGCCAAGGCTCACTACAAACGCTCTATTGAGCTCTTTGATTTCTTGGGCAACGACACCATGAAAAATTCCGTTTTGCAGGAATATAACAACTTCTTGAATCGTATCTTAGGTTAGAGGATTTTACTATGTCAGATGTTCGCAATAAAATTATCGGACTAAAAAACTTTATGGATGCCCGTATTATCGGTCAGAAAGATCTGGTTAATAAACTCATTATTACTTTGCTTGCTGACGGGAATGCTTTGGTGGAAGGTGCTCCCGGTTTGGCCAAAACAAAGGCTATCAAAACTCTTGCGTCTTCAATCAAGGCTCAATATAACCGCATTCAATTTACGCCGGATCTGCTTCCTTCCGATATCACCGGTAGCGAGATTTATGTGGCGGCAAAGGGTGAGTTTGAATTTCGTAAAGGTCCAATTTTTGCTAACCTGATTTTGGCTGATGAAATTAACCGTGCGCCGGCAAAAGTTCAGTCTGCCTTGTTGGAGGCTATGGCCGAACGCCAGGTCAGTGTGGGCGGAAAAAGATATCAGTTGCCGGAGCTTTTTATGGTGATGGCTACTCAAAACCCAATAGAGCACGAAGGCACTTATAATCTGCCGGAGGCACAGCTTGATCGTTTCTTGATGTATATTAAAATTGACCAGCCCGATGCCGAGGCGGAAAAGAAGATTTTGAAACTTGTGCGCGAGGAAATCTCTTTTGCCAACACAACTCCTTCTCCAATGCTTGATATTGAAGATATTTTAGCCGCTCGCAAAGAGGCCCTTAAAATTCATATGAGCGAGGCGGTGGAAGAATATCTGGTACAACTAATTATGGCGACCAGGCATCCGGAAAAATATGATGCCAAAATGGCCGGCTATGTCATGTTTGGTGCCAGCCCGCGTGCCACACTGGCTTTGGACAGGTGTGCCAAAATTCATGCTTGGCTCAGAGAAAAGGATTTTGTCAGCCCGGAGGATATTCAAGCCGTGGTTTATGATATTTTGCGCCACCGCATTATCCTTTCTTTTGAGGCTCAGGCAGAAGGAATTACACCTGATGCGGTTATCAGCCGTTTGTTGAAACTGGTGCCGCTGCCTTAGGGAGTGGATAGATGAATATTCGCCACTGGTTTGCTTCTTCTCACCCCACGCAAGAGGGAAACGGTTTGTCGGCTTCTCTTGAGGAGCTGATGAATATGCGCCGCTATGTCGTTTATTTGCATAACTTTAAGCGCAGACGCTCTTTTTCTCGTGAGGCGGGAGATATCAAATCCGCTTTCAAGGGCAGGGGAATGGAATTGGAAGAAGTTCGCAGTTATAACTATGGCGATGATATCAGAGATATTGACTGGCGGATTACCGCTCGCAAGGATGCTCCTTATACCAAAATCTTTAACGAAGAAAAAGACCACGAAATCTATGTTTGGGTTGATTTGTCTGCTCCGATGCTGTTTGGTTCCAAAAAAGAATTAAAGTCGGTTACGGCGGCTAAAATTACCGCACTCTTGGGGTGGATGGCGCTGGAAAATAAAGACAGATTTGGGTGCGTGATTTTTAACGGAAAAGAATCTTGGTTGTTTAAGCCGCAAAATAATCGTGCGCATTTGCTCGCAGTTTTGAAAAAACTTTCGGCTGCCAGCGAGGATATTTTGGCGCATCCGCATTTTGAGCAGGGAGAGGCCGTGAAATCTCTCAAATTGCTTGAGCAAAGCGCCAAAAATAAGGCAACCGTTTTTGTTGTGAGTGATTTTAATTTCGTTGATGAAGGGCTTCAAAAGCAGTTGGCTGCTTTATCTAAAAAAAGCCGCCTCTACCTTGTGAATGTGTTTGATGTCTTGGAGGAAAATCCACCCAAGGCCGGTGAGTATATGGCAGAATATGACGGAAAACGCCTTATCTTTGATAGTTCTCCAAAAATTTATAAAAAGGATTATCAGAGCTATTTTGCCGCCAAGCGTGATCGTCTGAAAGATTTTTGCCGCCGTTTTAATTGTAATCTCTTAGAATTCCGCATCGATTGGGCGATTGAAAATAATTTGAAATTATTTTAGCCCGAAACTTGACAAAAAACTATTAACGTGGTATCTTAAGCCTCGTAATTATTTTGTAACTTATCATTGAAAAGAGAAAGAATATGGTCAAATCAAACGATAATACAGCTTATAAAAGAGGGCAAGAACTGCTCGATCAAGGGTTATACAGAGAAGCAATTGAACAATTTGATGAGGCAATCAAAGAACAGCCCGATTCTTGGAAGTCTCTCAACTCTAAAGGTTTTGCTTTTCAGAAACTCAGCCGCTATACAGAGGCGGTCGAGTGCTTTGACAAGGCTTTGGCTATTAACCCGAACTCTGTCGAAGTTTTGAATAACAAGGGTGTTACCTTGAGTATGCGCGGTCTGTATAAAGACGCTATCCAGTGCTTTAATGAGGCGGTGGCGCTTGATCAGACATCGCTCGAGGCTTTGAACGGAAAGGCTATCGCTTTGCAGCATATGTTTGCTTACAAAGAGGCTTTGGATGTCCTTGAACAAGCAATGAAAATTGATAATAAACACGCCCAAACGCTTTTGAGTGTGGCTGTTACCTTACAAAAACTCAAACAATATGACCGTGCTATTTCTTTTTTCAAGAAAGTTCTGGCTATGGATAAAAACAACATCAAAGCCTGGAACGGTGTGGGAGTTACATATCAGTTGATGGGGGATAATAACTCTGCTATTAAGTGCTTTACCAAGATTTTGAATATTGACAGCAGAGAGATTCAAGCTTGGATTAGTATTGGCTTTGTTTACCAGAAAATGATGAAGTTTAATGATGCGCTCAAATGCTACAAGAAAGCGCAGATGATTATCGGTAATCGGTATCATCACAAACTCTATGACGGTTTGGCCAGCTGTTTGACTAAACTCTCAGAGTTTGACCAGGCTATTGAGGTCTACCAACAGATCTTTCAACGTGAGGAAGGCAAGAAAAAGTGGGATGCTCAACGCTCCATGAAGTTTGTTAATAAGCTCAAGCGCAAAAAAGCTATCGGCACCCTACAAAGCCTTGTCCCTCCGGCTGAGGAGGCTCCTAAGCCTTCCACAGCTTCGGAAGCTCCACAGGCCTAAGGCCGATTTTACATAAGCGAAAAAGCTCTGCCTTTGCAGGGCTTTTTTTTGTTTTGGTATTCTCTTGAAACATAAGTTTTGAGCATTATCTTATGGCTAGTGTTAATTTGCCATGGGAGATATAAAATGGGAACGTTTTTGAAATATGTTTTTTACATTATCTTGATTGTTGTGCTTTATCTGGTTGCTAAGGGGATTTATGACGGAAATATAAATAAAAATACAACAGTCGGCTCTGTTGTGCAGCAGGTGGAAGACGGTGGACAACAATTGGCAGAAAGGGGTGCTAAAAAGGTTGAAAACGCCGTTAAAGATTATCAGAATGCGCCAAAATTAGATGTGAAATAATCTCTTATTTACCAAAGAAAATGCCCACTCAAACAGTGGGCATTTTTGTGTTTAGAGTTTTGCTAAATCAGTTCATCTACATCAACAAGATGTTCGTTCTTTTCGTAAAAATGTTTTAGGTAGTTGCGTCCCGTGCGCTCTAGTTCCTCATCGCGGATGATTGATTGGTTGTTATCATAAACGCCAACTTTGCTTTTTGCGTGTTTTTTGTCTTGCTCTTCATCTTCTTTTTCATCAAAAACACCGCTGACAGCCAGTGCTTCAATGCTGTTTTTGACATAGGCAACGGAGGGGGATATTTCTGTGTTTTTCTCCGTTCCTTCTTTTTGGGCGTTGTAAGAGTTTTTATTGCTGTGACCGTCCGTGTCGTCACGAACCAACACATTGTTTCTGGTATCAATGTTTTCTACAAATTGTGAGTTCGGGTGTCCGGCAGCATAGTTGCGCTCGGTTCTTGAAGCCGAGGTCGAACCGCCAACTTTTCTGGTCGCGCTGATATTCATCTGGATTCTCCCATTATTAAATCTGGTTTCAATTCTTCAAACCTCAGTATTTAATATATCACAGCTTTATTTAAAAAGCTACTGTTTTTCAATAAAAAAAGCACCGAGTTTCGGTGCTCTTTCGTCTTATTTATCTTCTTTCTTATTTTTTTGTTCTTCAATCTTCTCTTTGGCTTGGTTAATTAACTTTTTGGCCTCCGGAAAATATTTTCTCCACATCTTTATCAGCCATTCGCGTATTTGTTTGAAATCAATAACACCGAATAAGGCTGCTACGATGATGGCAATCAGAATCCATGTTAACATTTGTTTTCTCCTTTGTTTGTTGTTTTATTTCTGTCGCAGGCGGTTTAAGACCTCGGTTGCATCATAATCTTCTTGGTAGGGCAGGATATTTCCAGTTAATTTTTTGTAGCGGGAAATATCTTCTGACCGATTGTTTTTATAATAATTATTATGCATTATTTTTGCGGCTTTGGCAAATCTTTCTAGTGATTTATCCGACATTGGCGGCACAGAGGCTGCTATCTCCTCCATCTCTGCCAAATCTCCCAAAGCATAGCAGACACCATCACAGCCGGCTGAAAGCGCTTTTGCCGCTCTTTCTCCGGCACTGCCTTTCAGTGCCCTCATGTCTATGGCATCTGAAATCAAAAAGCCTTCAAAGCCAATTTCTTTTCTTATAATCTCTTCTATCCCTTTTGAGCTTTGAGTGATGGGCAATTTATCATCTACCGCACTTAAAACAATATGCGCCGTCATACCTAATGGGCAATCTTTTAATTGCTTGAAAGGGTAAAAATCTTTTTGTAATTCTTCCAAACTTTGATCTAACACCGGCAAGCCTAAATGCGGATCCGTTTGGGCACGGCCGTGGCCCGGCATGTGCTTGATGCAGGGGAGTATGCCGCAGCCGATGAAAGCATTTACTTCCTCTTTGCCCAACTAAGCTACTATCTTCTCATCTGAGCTGAAGCATCTGCTTTTAAGCGCACTCGTTGTATCTTCATAAACCAAATCCAGCACCGGGGCATAGTCAATATTTATTCCTAATTCTCTTAAATCTTCCGCAATCAGCTTTGCGTGCAGCTTGGCCGCTTCTTTTGCCTCCGGCAAGGGGAGGCTACCAACATCTATGGCTGCCGCATAGCTTTCAAATTCCGGCTCCCGTAATCTCCGAACTCGCCCGCCTTCTTGGTCTATGGCAATCAAAACATCTTCTCTGCCGATGACTTCTTTTATCTCTTTTATCAGCTTTTTTAATTGATCTTTATTTTTTATGTTGCGGCCGAAAATATTTATTCCGAGAGGATTGTTTCGACTGAAGAAGTATTTTTCCTCATCTGTCAGCTCATAACCAAGGCAGGATAGAATGGCCGGCATTATTTCTTTGCTCATTCCTTCCTCCTTTAAATGAAAAGTCCGATTAGAGCTTGCGAGGCTTCTATCATGTAGTAACCAAACGGGTTGAAGTCATAGCCTAAATATCTTGCACCCAGTGGAATGATGAATGCCACCAAAATAATAAACATTGTTCCTTCTCTGTTGGCATTTAGAAAACGTTGTATCTTTTCATTTCCTGACCAACCAAGAAGGATTTTGGAGCCATCCAGCGGAGGCAGGGGAAGAGCGTTGAATACCGCTAACACAACATTGTAAATCACCATGTTGAGCAGAAAAAGCGTCACTATTCCTTGGGTGAGCATATGACCAATGTAGGGGGCTAATTTTAGCAAAATTGCCGATATAAATGCCAAAGCCAAATTCATTAAAATTCCGGCAGAGGCAACAATGATGATGTCTCTTTTTTGATTGCGCAAATTATTGTAGTTGACGGGAACCGGCTTGGCCCACCCAAAAACAAAGCCGGTTTTGGCTAAGATTAGAAGAGTGGGCACTATTAGAGTTCCGAACAAATCCACATGTCTTAGTGGGTTTAATGACAAACGCTTATTTGCTTTTGCCGTATCGTCGCCACAAAGATATGCCGCATATCCGTGAGCCAGTTCATGCAAAACTATGGCTAAGATTATAGGCACAAAATGGACGACAATACTTATCAGCATCTTATTTTTTCTTTACGATACAGGTGCCGCCAAGAGCTTTAATCTCATTACAGAGTTTATCTGCACCGTTACGATCTGCGAAGCCTCCGGCTTTGAGGCGATAATAAGTCCCCTTGGCACCTAAATCAGCCGTTTCGATTTCTCTTGATTGACCTTGTAATACCGGATATTTCTTTACCAGTCCTTCCCAAGCGGTATCTACGGCTTTGCGGTTGGGTGAGGATATTAACTGTACCTGCCAGGGGCCGGTGACGGCAACTGTTTTGACCTCTGGTTTGCTTTCTGTCTTGGGGGCTTCTTTTTGCGGCTCTGCGGCAGGTGTCGGGGCTTTTTCTGCCACCTTAACCTCAGCTACGGGGGCTTTGGTTTCTGCAGCGGCTTGGCTTATGGTTTTGGGAGCCTCAACCGGTTTTTCTTCCGGTGCAGGTTGAGGAACGGGAGCCGGGGCAACTTTTACCTCTGCCACCTTAATGATCTCTTCTGCTTGTTCAACCACGGGAGCTGTTTCTTGTGCGGCCGAAATTACCGGCATTTGCGGTTCTTCCGGTGGCGGAAGTAAATTTTCTACCTTGGGAGTATCGGTTTCTTTTTTCTCAATAATATCGTAGACGGATTTGTCTTGATTGAGAATTTCCATTCCGCCGGGTTCTGCCGGTTGAACTTTTACGGCTGTTTGCGGGCGGCGAATGACCGGAATGTCGGCAGAGTTGTTCTCAGCATAGCGCGGAGACAGCACAAACCAACCGACAACAGCTGCTAAGGCTATGCCTGAAACTGTGCCGATAAATACGTTTTTGGAGCGGTTAATCTCGTTCTTGCGCTCTTCAAAACTTTCGCTCGAATCGGTGTTTAACTTTTGGCGAAATTCATCCAGAAAATCGTCGTTTTTATTATCGTCAAAGTTTGCAAACATTTCTTGGCTCCTTGAATTTTAATTTTCCAATGCCTTCATGCTAAAAGAAAATGTTTTAAAATCAATTAACAAAAATCTAGAATCTGCGGTAGGCATCAAAAAGTTTTTGGTGCTCTTCTATGGCCATCATATCTGTCATGTTGGCGATATAAGTGCAGATTGTTTCTGCTAAAACATCATCTGAGGTCGATGAGTTTAGCTCTTTTCTGATCTCTACCGGAAGCAGGCGGTAGTCGCTCATAAACACGTTAAATAAATTTTCTACAATTTTTTGAGATTTCATATCCATGCGGGCAATAGGCGTGATGGTGTAAAATCTGTCTTTTAAGAACTCATGCAAAAGCGCGATGTTTTGTTGCATTTGTTCTGAGAAATTGGCTGTGAAATGCTTTTGAGCGCGAATATCATCGCCGCTTTTTATCTTAAATTTTTTCAAATTATTTTTGGTTGTTTTTATAATATCAAATACCATATCCGCAATCAGGCGGCGGGTGATGGCATAAATTCTGATGTTGTCTGAACAACAAGGATTTTCTTTATCAAACTTGTCTATAATCTTGGCAATAAAGGGAAGGCGCCGCAAGTCTTCTATACTGAAAAATCCGGCGCGGAAACCATCATCAATATCGTGATTGTTATAGGCAATATCATCGGCAAAGGAGGCTATTTGTGATTCCAAGGAAGAATATTCTTTCAGCTTCAAGTCAAACTTTTTATTGAACTCTTTGAGATAACTGCTTTTTATCTTGCTTATGGGGCCGTTGTGTTTGACGGTGCCTTCCAGGGTTTCCCATGTTAAATTCAGGCCTTTAAAATCAGGGTAATGTATCTCTAATTTGGTCATGATTTTTAGAGAATTTACATTGTGGTCAAAGCCGCCAAACTTTTTCATGGCAAGGTTGAGGCCTCTTTCTCCGGCGTGGCCAAAAGGAGCGTGGCCTAGATCATGCGCCAGGGCTATCGCCTCTCCCAATTCCTCATTTATTTGCAAATTGCGGCACAAAGTTCTGGTAATTTGTGCAACCTCTATGCTATGGGTGAGGCGAGTGCGATAATTTTTACCTTCGTGATAAGCAAAAACTTGTGTCTTGCCGTCTAGCCTTCTAAAAGATGAGGAATGGACCAATCTGTCTCTGTCTCGCTGGTAGGGAGAGCGGATATCTGCCGCATAATCCGGGTATTGGCGTCCGCGGCTGGCATTGTCTTGGGTGGCGTAAGTTGCTAAGGCCATGTTTTTTTCACTTTCAATCATTATATTTTTGTTATACTCTATACTCAATTCTGATAATAAAGGGTTAATGATGATTATTGCAACCTATAATGTGAACTCTATCAATGCCAGAATCGAAAATTTGCTCGACTGGCTGCAAAAGGCCGCACCCGATGTTGTGCTGTTGCAGGAAATTAAATCTGAATTTAATGCTTTTCCGTTTTTTGAGCTCCAAGCTGCCGGTTATGATGCCAAAATTTTGGGGCAAAAAAGCTATAACGGCGTTGCGATTTTAAGCAAACACAAGCTTAAAGTTACAGAAGAAGGGCTTCCCGGTTTTGCCGATGAACAAGCAAGATATCTGGAGGCTGAAGTCGAGGTCAAAGGGCAAAAATGGCGCGTGGCCTCCATCTATGCTCCCAACGGCAATCCACCTTATAATAATCCGGATGATGACAGCCGCTATGCCTATAAGCTTTCTTGGTTTGATGCTTTGCTCTCCCATGCCAAAGAGCTTTTAGAACTCAGGCAGCCGGTTGTGCTGGGGGGCGATTTTAATGTTATCTTGCGCGATGATGATGTCTACAACCCCGATGATTTTAGAAAAAATGCTCTGTTCCGCGAGGAGGTTAGGCAAAAACTTTGTGTCCTGCAAAATTTGGGTTTTTATGATGCCTTCAGGGCTTTGCATCCGACTAAAAACGGCTACACTTTTTGGGAGTATGCCGGCGGAGCCTTGCAAAATGACATGGGAATGCGAATCGATTATCTTTTCACTTCTCCTTATGCCTCTGATAAATTAACGGCCTGCGTGATTGACAAAGCACCGAGATTGGCTTCAAAGCCGTCTGACCACACAGCCTTGAAAGCGAGTTTTAGGGCATGAAAAAGCTAAAAAAAAATAGATCTCTCTACCAAGACGGGCAAGAAGGCGTCTTTGAGGTTTTTCAGACTACCCCGGGGGGAGAACTTTTGGCTCGTCTGAAGGGAAGAAAAGAACCTCTTTTGGTACTTGAAAATAAGAGAATTAAACCGCCGCTCGGCGAGGGAGACGAGTTTGTCGGCAAGCTCTCAAACTATGGCGACTTGTGGTGGGTAAGACCAACCGCCAGGGTGAAAACTGCTTTGACCGAAAGCGAGAAAATATACGGCATTATTGAAAAACGAGACGGCAAAATCTATCTTAAGCCAGCTGAGAAAAACGCACGTATGGATTATTTGTTGGAAAAATGCGGCAAAGTGAAAAACGGCGATTTTGTCAGTGTGGAACTTTCCGGTGAGAGAAAATTCAAACAAGCCCGCGTGATTAAAAATTTTGGGCCTTTTGACCTCAATAAAGCCACTGCTTCTTTGGTGCTGGAAAAATATGAAATACCCTATGAATTTTCGGCCCGAGTCATGCAAGAGCTAAACCGTTTACCAAAGTTTGATTTTAACTCCAGGCTTGATTTGACCGGAGTTGATTTGGTGACAATTGACGGAGATGATTCTAGGGATTTTGATGACGCCGTTTGGGCTCAAAAAACACCGCTCGGGTTCAACCTTATTGTCGCTATTGCCGATGTCGCCTTTTATGTGCGGCCGGGGAGTGCTTTGGATAGAGAAGCTTTTGCTCGGGGAAATTCTGTTTATTTGCCCAATATGGTGGTGCCGATGTTGCCGGAGAAACTCTCTAATAACCTCTGCTCCCTGATGCCTCAAAAACCACGTGCCGCCATTGCCTGTTTGATGACAATTGATAAGGCAGGAAAACTTTTGACCTTTGAGTTTAAGCGTGCGGTTATCAAATCTGCCGCCAGGTTGACATATCGGCAAGTGCAAGATGCCATTGATGGCCATTTGCCGCAACTTGATAAATTCGTTGCTCCTTTGTATGAAGCCTATCTGGCCTTGGCGAAAGCCAGAAAAGGGCGCGGTGCGTTGGAGCTCTCAACGGTGGAAATTAAAATCAAGGTTGATAAAGACGGGCAAATCAAATCCATTGCGCCGGAAGAAAATTTGGTTTCCAACCAGCTTATTGAAGAATTTATGGTGGCGGCCAACAACGCAGCTGCTCTGACTTTGGAGAAATCTAAACAACCGATTATGTTTAGGGTGCATGACTTGCCACCGGAAGAAAAATTGGCCGATATGAAAGGGCTGCTTGAGAGTTTCAAAATGAGGCTGCCTGATAGACCAGCCTTAAAGCCAGAGCATTTTAACAAGCTTATTGCCAAATGTGAGAAAGAGGGCGAGCAACAGGGTATCAGCGAGTTGGTGCTGAGAATGCAATCACAAGCGCAATACAGTCCTAAAAACATCGGGCATTTCGGTTTGGGACTCAAGGATTATGTGCATTTTACATCGCCTATCCGCCGCTATGCCGATTTGCTGATTCACCGAGCGCTGATTGCCGCTCTTGGTTTGCCTGAAGGTGGTGGTTTGGAGAAAAATGCCGTTGGCAAATTTGAAGAAATTGCCAAGCATATTAATGAGACCGAACGTCGCGCCGTTAATGCCGAGCGAGATTTGGTAGCAAGATTTGTTTCTGCCTATTTGCAGCCGGCCTTGGGGCAGATGTTTGAGGTCAGCGTCAGCGGTGTATCCAGCGCCGGGGTTTTTGTGAGGGTTAATTCTTTGGGGGCGGAGGGGCTTATTCCGCTTTCCTCGCTGCCTGATGATGACTATGTTTTAGAAAACGGAAATACCTCTTTGGTCGGCGAGTTTGGCGGTAGGACTTTCGACTTTGGCGATGTGATTAAAGCCAAACTGCTTGAGGCCTCGCCCATTACCGGTGGTTTGATTTTTAAATACATAGATCCGGAGGAGGGTGAAAATTATTACATGAAGGGTGGACGAGGACGAACAAAAATTGCCGAGAAAAAAGCCGGCAGAAAGGGACGTGCATGCACAAGAAGACACTCACGGCGTTAGTATTTTTCAGCCTGTTTTTGACCAAATCACTTTGGGCGGCGGAGGAAGATAGTCTGCGGGTCTTGTTGACGCAAGTTCCGGCGCAATATGTGCAGCCGATAACTTCTGCACAAACGGCTGTTTATTTTTTGAAAAACATAGGTCGGTTAGACAAGAATCTGCGGGTCGGCAACGATAATGATAAGATAAGCCTTTATTATCGCGGGAGACTTGTCAAAAGTTTGTATAAGCCGGAAAGTGACAATGATGTTGCAGCCTGGGTAGACTTGTGCGGAGAGGTTTTGGATTTGGCTTATCAATCCTCAAGAGAAGCTCAAGCTAACGACTTTAAGGCCTTTGATTCGATTATGAATTCTTTTGTGGCAAATTTGGATAAGGATTCCAAATATTATCCCGGCCTGAAAGAAAATGCAGGCCGCGTGCCTCATCATCCGAACTTTGGTGCCAGAATGGAGGGAGATAATCTATTTTTGAAAATCGGGGCGTTTAATAATTTCAGCAAAGATGAAATTGTTAAGGCAATAGGTGAATATCCTAAAGCTAAAGGGCTTATTTTAGATTTGAGAAATTCTCCCGGCGGACAGCTCTCTGCGGCGGTTGAAATTGCCGATTTGTTTTTGGATGAGGGTATCGTTGTCTCGGTGCAAGGGCGCGATGAGAACGAGGCAACTTATTATACATCAAAAGACGGTGATATCACCAACGGGCTGCCGATGGTGGTTTTAGTTGACGGCAACACTGCCTCTGCGGCAGAGGTTTTGGCAGCCTCTTTGCAGGAGCAAAGCCGCGCCAAGGTTGTCGGCACCAAGACTTTTGGCAAAGGGACCATTCAGAATCTGATTCATTTTCCGCAAGGCGGCGTTCTCTCTCTTTCAAGTTCTTACTTCTTTACGCCTTCGGGGCAAAAATTGGCCCAAAATGCGGTGGTGCCGGATGTTTGTGTTTATGAAATGCCCGATGATAAAGATATTTTTAAGCTGATTGCGGCCGGAAAAGAGGCAAATTGCGGCCAAGAGCCCAGAGAAGACCGCCTTTTGGAAGAAGAAATTGCCGCCGAACTGCTTAAAATATAAATATTTTGCAAAATATAGTTGACAGCGGCGCAAAAAACTGTATATTACGCCTAAATGTTTTAAAATCTTAATATCAACAAGAGTATAAAAAAATGGCAAAAGCAGTAAAAGTTAAAGTTAAATTGGAAAGTACCGCCGGTACAGGAACTTTTTATTTGGCTGAGAAGAATCCGAGAACTCATCCGGAAAAATTGACTTTGAAGAAGTATGACAAGAAGTCTAAGAAACACGAAGAGTTCGTTGAGAAAAAGCTCAAATAAGAAAATAAATTCCCGGCCAAGCGGCCGGGTTTTTTTTCTTTTACACCTTTGCCGAGCACCATGCCCGGCAATTTTTTTGCTAGTCTTGCTCCAAGGGGTGAGCTTTGCGATACTCTTTTTGCAATGTTTCGATTTGGACATCGGTGTATCGCTGGGTGGTGGAAAGGGACGCATGGCCCAGCAGCTCCTGAATGGTGCGTAAATCTGTCCCGTTTGCCAAAAGGTGGGTCGCAAAAGAGTGACGTAAGGCATGGGGAGTCAAACTATCTGAAAGGCCCAAATATGCCCGTATCTTTTCTAAGGTTCGCTGAACAATCCGCGGGCTTAATCTCTCGCCTCTTGCCCCTAAAAACAAAGCTTCGCCGCTTTTGATATTGTAGGGGCAAGCCGCAAGGTAGGCAGTAATCTTTTCTTTAATCACCGGCAGAAGGGGAACAAGTCTTTCTTTGTTGCCTTTGCCTTTGATTTTGAGGAAATCATTATGATTAATATCATCCAAGTTGAGTGACAGGGCTTCAGAAATTCGCAAACCACATCCGTATAATATTGTAAAAATGGCGACATCTCTAAGACCCTGCCATTCTTTTTTGGAAAAATCCTTGGCAATATCCAGTATGTTGAACGCATCATCTACATCTATGGCACGGGGCAGAACTTTTGCTCGGCGAGGCGAGGATATGACTTCTATGGCCGGATTTTCAACTATATTGTTGCGGGCAAGCCAGTGATAAAAGTTTTTTAAGGTTGAGAGCTCTCTTGCTATTGAACTTTTTTCGATATGGTGAGCAGCTCTGGAGCTTAAAAAAGCTCTGAACAGGCGTACTTCAGCCTTTTGCAGGTCTGCCAAAGTCGGCGTGCGGTCAAGATATTCCTGTGTAAATTCAAAAAAACAAGACAAATCGCGGCCGTAGGCGTCCAGAGTATGAGCAGAATAGCGTCTTTCATCACGCAGCCAGGTTTGCCAGTGTGTAATGAGCTCGATGACCTCTTTTGAGGCCTTATATCTGATTTCTTGTTTCATACCTTACATCATATCTTCTGAAAGTTAAGATAAGATTTATGGTGCTTTTTTGTGTGTAAATTTTAAAGATGTTTGAGAAAAATATTCAAGGCTGTTATGCTCTTTTCTCAAGGAGAATGAGAGTGATTGTTGGGGTTTTATTGCCGTTGCCGTTTAATGAGCCGTTTGATTATCAAATCGACGGAGAGGCTGTGCCGGGTGAGTTGGTCAGAGTTTCTTTTGGTCGCGAGGTCTTGGTGGGGGCGGTTTGGAAACTCGGAAAATCTTCCAACTTAAATGAAGATAAAATAAAATTTGTTACCGAAAGAATTAATTTACCCCCCTTAGAGCCTGAATTAATGAAATTTATTGATTTTGTGGCTTCTTATAATATGGCTTATTTGGGTTTGGTTTTGAAAATGGTGCTTTCTGTCAAAGGCGTATTTGAAGACCCAAAAATGAATGTTCTCTATGAGCTTTCGGGCAAGACTTTGGCTGAGGCCAAGCTTAAAAACTCTGATGCCAGGTGGCGGGTGATTAAGCTTTTAGAGCCGATGCCTCTTAACCGGCGGGAGATTGCCTCAGGCGCCGGAGTGGGGCAGCCGGTTATCAAGACTTTGATCGATGCCGGGGTTTTGCAGCCGGTGTTGGTTGAGGATAAACGGCAATTTGGTATCCCGGATGTTGATTTTCAAAAAGTTAAACTAACAGGTGAACAACAGTCTGCAGCCGACGATTTGGTCCGCAAAATCGGGCAGGGGTTTAGGGTGACGCTTCTGAACGGCGTGACCGGTTCGGGCAAAACAGAAGTCTATTTTGAGGCCGTGGCCGAAGCTCTGCGCCAGGGGCGGCAAGTGCTTATTATGGTGCCGGAAATCGGACTTACCAGCCAATGGCTCGGACGTTTTGAAAAGCGCTTTGGCGTGAAACCGGCTAAATGGCACTCGGCTCTTGGCTCAAGAGAGAGAATCGACACCTGGAAAGCTGTTTGCCAGGGCCAAGCAAAAGTGGTGGTTGGTGCGCGCTCGGCTTTATTCCTACCATTTTCTGATTTGGGTTTGATTGTGGTTGATGAAAGTCATGATCAATCCTTTAAGCAGGAAGATGTTGTCAACTACCAAGGACGAGATATGGCGGTTGTGCGTGCCAAATTTGAGCAAATTCCTATCATCCTTTCTACCGCAACGCCGGATTTGGAAACGGTGGTGAATGTTGAAAACGGTAAATATGACGAGCTTAAGCTTAAAAGCCGTTATGCCGAGGCGGTGTTGCCTGAGATTAAAATCATTGACCTTAAAGTTGACAAGCCCTTGTGCGGCTCTTGGGGCGTTTCTTGGTTGGCGCCGACTTTGGTGGAGCAGATTAAGGAAAATCTGGATAAGGGCGAACAGACAATGCTGTTTTTGAACCGCCGCGGCTATGCTCCATTGGTGATTTGCCGTGATTGCGGACACAGAATCCAATGCCCAAACTGCACCGCTTGGCTGACAGAACATCGTCGTGCCAATAAGCTTGTTTGCCACCATTGCGGTTTTATGACCGAAATACCCGAGTGCTGCCCAGAATGCCATTCCGAATCCGGTCTTACGGCTTGTGGTCCCGGAGTAGAGCGGGTGGCAGAAGAAATCAGATATCGGTTTCCTTTGGCCAGGGTGCGTGTGCTTTCAAGCGATTTTACCACGAATTTTCAAGAAATTTACAAGGTTATCAAAGAAACCGAAGCCGGTGATGTGGACATCCTTATCGGAACCCAAATTTTGGCCAAAGGCCACCATTTTCCGGCTTTGACATTGGTGGGAATCGTTGATGCCGATTTGGGCTTGATGGGAAGCGATTTGCGCGCCTCTGAAAGAACTTATCAGCTTCTTTCTCAGGTCTCCGGGCGTGCCGGGCGCGGTGAAAAAAAAGGTACTGTTTATGTGCAGACTTTGTACCCGGAAAATGCCGTTTTGCAGGCTTTGGTAAAAGGTGATGCCTCAGAATTTCTTAATTTGGAAAAGAAAA
Organism: uncultured Alphaproteobacteria bacterium; assembly: GCA_944392215.1. GTDB lineage: Bacteria > Pseudomonadota > Alphaproteobacteria > RF32 > CAG-239 > CAZU01. The sequence goes on from CALXVX010000065.1 coordinate 18,034, forward strand.
CAAGAAAAATATTGAAAATGCCGCCGTTTGGAAAATTGGCCGCCGTTATCGTCTCTGGGGCGAATCCCGGAGAAACGGAAAGAGTGGCTCAATGGCTCGGACAGGCGGCGTTTAATGATACGAATATATCCACACTCGGGCCGGCTCCGGCACCTATTTTTATGCTGCGCAATAAATATCGGTATCGGTTGCTGCTTAAAACTGCCAGAAATATACCAATTCAGGCGGTTTTGAAGCAATGGTTGGCTAAGGTAAAGATACCCTCTAACGTCCGTGTGGAGGTGGATATTGACCCATATTCTTTCTTCTGATTTTTAAAGAAAATAGATTTTTATGGTGAATAAAATTATATTAATAAAAAAGAAACTAATTGGCGTATAAGATAAGCTCAGTTTGGAATCGAAAGACTAAAGACGTGAAGAAAATTTCAAAAACAAAAATAGCTGTTACTTATGCTACGGCACTTTTGGATGCGGCTTTGCAAAAGAAAAGCGCCGCCAAAGTGTTTGCCGATGTCTTGGCTTTGCGCGAGGCGGCTGGTAAAGATGCGGAGTTTGCCAAATATATGGTTTGTCCGCTGTGGAAAGATGAAGATAAACTCTCCGTTTTGATGCAAGTGGCTAAAAAGTTGAAGCTTTCTGATGAAACCTTGCGGTGTTTGGATGTTATCTACCAGAATCGCCGTTTTGGTGATTTGTTGCCGATTTTGGATGAGTTCGTGCATCTGTATTATCGGCACAATAATGTTGCCGAGGTTGAGGTTGAAAGTGTGAAAAAACTTTCCTCCGCTCAAGATAAAAAACTTGTCGGCGTTTTGGAAAAACTTTTGGGGCAAAAGGTAACTGTTGCCTATAAAATTTGTCCTGAGCTGATTGGCGGACTTAAGGTTCGTTTTGGCTCGGAAATGTTTGACGATACGGTGGCTGCAAAGCTTGGCCGTTTGGAAATTATGATGAAAGGTGAAGAATAATGTCGGTATCTGCCAGTGAAATATCTTCCATTATCAAAGACAAAATTGCCAACTCTAAAATGGAGGTCGATATCTCTCAAGTCGGACAGGTGTTGTCGGTTGGGGATGGTATTGCCCGTGTTTATGGTTTGGATAAAGTTCAGGCCGGTGAGTTGGTCGAGTTTGAAAGCGGGGTTAAGGGAATGGCTCTTAACCTGGAAGAGGATAATGTCGGCGTGGTTATCTTCGGCTCTGACCAGGAGATTAAAGAAGGTGATATGGTTAAACGTACCGACCAAATCGTTAGTGTGCCGGTTGGTAAGGAATTGTTGGGCCGTGTGGTTGATGCTTTGGGCGAGCCGATTGACGGTTTGGGGCCGATTAAAGCCAAAGAGTTTTCCCGCTCTGAGGTGAAGGCTCCCGGTATTATTCCCAGACGCTCAGTGCATGAGCCGATGCAGACCGGTTTGAAAGTGGTTGACTCCCTTATTCCTATCGGGAGAGGGCAGCGTGAGCTTATTATCGGTGACAGACAGACCGGTAAGACAGCTATCATTCTTGATACGATTATCAATCAAAAGAAAATTAATGATGCGGCAAAATCTGAGAAAGACAAGCTTTATTGCGTATATGTTGCCGTAGGTCAAAAACGTTCTACCGTGGCCCAGGTGGTTAAAACACTTAAGGACTATGGGGCAATGGATTATACCATCGTGGTGGCGGCAACAGCTTCTGACCCCGCTCCGATGCAGTATATTGCACCGTATTCTGGCTGCGCTATGGGTGAATATTTCCGTGATAACAGTATGCATGCCGTTATCTTTTATGATGATCTTTCCAAGCAGGCAACGGCGTATCGCCAGATGTCTTTGTTGCTCCGTCGTCCACCAGGACGTGAGGCTTATCCGGGCGATGTGTTCTATCTGCACTCTCGTTTGTTGGAGCGTGCCGCCAAGATGAACGATGCCGAGGGCGCCGGGTCTTTGACCGCTTTGCCGGTAATTGAAACTCAGGCCGGAGACGTTTCTGCTTATATTCCGACCAACGTAATTTCTATTACCGACGGACAGATCTTCTTGGAAACAGGTTTGTTTTACCAGGGTGTGCGTCCTGCCGTTAATATCGGTATTTCGGTTTCTCGTGTGGGCTCTGCCGCGCAGATTAAGGCCATGAAACAAGTGGCCGGATCTATGAAGTTGGTGTTGGCTCAGTACCGCGAGATGGCATCTTTTGCTCAGTTTGCATCTGATTTGGATGCTTCTACCAAAAAGCTGTTGGCCAGAGGTGCGCGTTTGACAGAGATGTTGAAACAACCGCAATATAAGCCGCTCCCTGTTGCTGAGGAAGTTGTGGCTATTTTTGCCGGCGCCAGAGGCTTTTTGGATGAAATTCCGGTTGACAAGGTGGCCCTTTTTGAGGAGAAAGCCTTGCAAGATATCAGGACAAATCATCCAGAGTTTTTGGATGAAATTTTAAGCCAAAAAGTTATCTCGGATGACCTGGAGGCTAAGTTGACTGAGTTTTACAAAAACTTTGCCAAACAGTTTGGCGAAACTTTAGAAAAGGCAGCATAGAAATATGGCAGGCTTAAAAGAGCTCAGAACCCGAATTGGGAGTATTAAATCGACGCAGAAGATTACCTCTGCCATGAAAATGGTGGCGGCGGCTCGGCTGCGTCGAGCCCAAGAGGCATTGAGCCGCTCTCAAGACTATCACCAAGACTTACTAACCGTTACTGGGCGTTTGTATAGAGAAATGCTGCAAGATGAGAAGAATAGCAACATTCGCTATATATTTCCGAAGGTGTTGCGACCGGAGGAAAATCTTGAGCGTTATGTGTTGGTTGTTTTTTCTTCTGACAGAGGATTGTGCGGAAGCTATAATGCCTATGTTATCAGAGAAACAATGCAACGTGTGGCTGAATTACGCAAGAATGGCCGTCAGGTCAAGCTCTTGTGTATTGGTAAAAAAGCCGGTGATGCTCTCAAGCACAGGTTGCCCGATGTGGAAGTTGAGGTCTTGAGCGGTGTGGCTGCCAAAGGGGCCGATTTTTCAGAGTTGCAAAAAATCTGTGAGAAGGTTCTTGCTGATTATAACAATAAAGAATTTGACGCTTGCGAACTTATCTATACTCGTTTTAAATCCGCTATCAGCCGTGAGGTGGTGGCTCAGCAGTTTATTCCGCTGGTTTTGAATACAGAAGACGAGCGTTTTGATAACAAGGTGGATAATGCTTTTTATGATTATGACGCGCCTAAGCAAAAAATCCTCATCGATGTATTGTTATTGCTTTTGACGTCCATATTTTTTCAGAGCTTGCTCAATGCGCAGGCTTCTGAGCATGGAGCCAGAATGACATCTATGGATAATGCAACCCGCAACGCCAATGAGATGATTTCTAAGTTGACCTTGCGTTATAATCGTTTGCGGCAGGGTGCAATTACTACAGAGCTGACCGAGATTATCTCGGGTGCCGAGGCTTTGTGATTTTGATGCGAAATGTTTATAAGTTGATTTAAGAGGAGAAACTTAAATGGCCACAGTAAAAAAACAAACAGCGAAGACTTCTGCCAAGGTTGCAAAAACCAAAACAGGAGCCAAGCTGAAAGCTAGCACCGAGCTCAAAGCTCAGGAAAAAGCCATTAAAGAGGTTAAGGCTCAAGAGAAAAAAGATGTGAAAAAAATCAAGGCCGAAATTAAGAAAGAAAAGAAATCCGGGGCCTTGGGGCATATCTCTCAGGTGACGGGTGCCGTGGTGGATGTGCGCTTTGATAAAACAGAGGATTTACCTGCAATTTTGACGGCTTTGGAGTGTGACAACCATGGAAACAACTTGGTGTTGGAAGTGGCTCAGCACTTGGGTGAAAATGTTGTTCGCTGCATTGCAATGGACTCTACCGATGGTTTGGTGCGCGGGCAAGAGGTGGTTAATACCGGGGCGCCGATTGAGGTTCCGGTTGGGCCGGCCTTGCTTGGGCGTATTGTTAATGTTATCGGTGAGCCGGTTGACGGACGCGGCGAGATTAAGTCTGAATTTCATTATCCTATTCACCGTCCGGCGCCTTCTTTTGTTGATCAATCTACCGAAACACAAATTTTGACCACCGGTATTAAGGTTATTGACTTGCTCGAGCCTTATGCCAAAGGCGGTAAGATTGGTTTGTTTGGCGGTGCCGGTGTGGGCAAAACCGTGTTGATTATGGAATTAATTAATAACATTGCCAAAGGACACGGCGGATATTCCGTCTTTGCCGGAGTGGGAGAGCGTACCCGTGAGGGAAATGACCTCTACCATGAAATGATTGAATCCGGTGTTATTGATTTGAAAGGTGATAAATCTAAAACCGTTTTGGTTTACGGACAGATGAATGAACCCCCAGGAGCTCGTGCTCGCGTGGCTTTGACAGGTTTGACACAAGCTGAATATTTCCGTGATGAAGCTCACCAAGACGTATTGTTCTTTGTTGACAACATCTTCCGCTTTACCCAAGCCGGTTCTGAAGTTTCAGCGTTGCTCGGACGTATTCCTTCTGCGGTTGGATATCAGCCGACATTGGGTACCGATATGGGTGCCATGCAGGAGCGTATTACTTCTACCAAAAACGGTTCTATTACCTCTGTACAGGCGGTTTATGTGCCGGCCGATGACTTGACCGACCCGGCACCGGCAACCACATTTGCGCACTTGGATGCTACAACAGTGTTGTCTCGTTCTATTGCCGAGTTGGGTATTTTCCCGGCTGTTGACCCGCTGGATTCAACTTCTCGTGTTTTGGATCCGCAGGTCGTGGGTGAGGAGCATTATCGTGTGGCTCGTCGGGTGCAAGAGGTGTTGCAAAAATATAAATCTTTGCAAGATATTATTGCCATTTTGGGTATGGACGAGCTCTCTGATGAAGATCGTTTGACCGTTTCCAGAGCGCGCAAGATTCAACGTTTCTTGTCGCAACCGTTCCATGTGGCAGAAGTATTTACCGGCACCCCCGGTGTGTTTGTGAAATTGGAAGACACAATCAAGGGCTTTAAGGGAATTTTGGACGGTTTGTATGACGATATTCCCGAGCAGGCATTCTACATGGTGGGAACCATTGAGGATGTTTTGAAAAAAGCCGAAACAATGAAAGCCGCCTAAGTGCTGACGCTAAGAGGAGCAAGAAATGAGTAATGATGTGAAGTTGACCATAGAATTACCAACCGGCATATTTTTGGAAAAAAATGTGCCCGGTGTCTTGCTGCCGGCGGTGAGGGCGCCGATTGAGGTTTTACCAGAGCGTGCGCCGAGTGTCTTTGTGTTGGACTATGGTGTGGTCGAAGTGACCGGGCGTGGGGCAGATACAAAAGAAAAATATTTTATCTATCCCGGAATGGCAGATGTGGCACAAAATCATTGTAAGATTATGACGCAAGCAGTTGTGGCTGCCTCCAGCGTGAATGTCAACTCTGCAAAAGAATTGGCTGAAAATGCTAAAGATGATGTCGAGCGCTTGTTCTACCAGATGATTGTGGACCATCTAAGAGGCGTGCGCAAACGCTATCTGCGAACTCTTAAAGTTTTTGCCAAAAAGTCTGGTCGATTGGTTTTCAAGAAGTAATAAAAAACCGCTCTCTTCAGAGCGGTTTTTGCTTGTAAAACGGTTTATAAATCCCTATCTTATTATCAGGATTTTATTTTGGGAGATGTCTTATGTTTTTGGAAGCAGGGTTATTAACACGTCGCTCGGTGCGTCAATTTCAACCGGGTAAAAAAATCAGCAAACAGGATATGGATGATGTCTTGAAGATTGCCATGTATGCGCCTTCCGGCTGCAATCGTCAGCCGTGGGAATTTGTGGTGGTTGATGATGATAATTTAAAAGAGCAAATCATTAAGGCTCATCCGCACGCAAGTTTTTTGAAAGATGCTTCTGCGGCTATTATCGTTTGCGGAGATGAGCAAAAGCAATGTGACGATGGTTTTTGGCCGGTTGATTGCTCGGCGGCAACCGAGAATTTATTGCTGGCTCTGCACGGAAGAGGGCTGGGCGGTTGCTGGTGTGCCGTATATCCGTACCAAGAGCGAATGAAGGAATTTCAAAAATTGTTGAATTTGCCGGGAAATGTGAAACCTTTGGCTTTGGTTGTGGCCGGATATCCGGCAAAAGTACCGTCGCAACCCAAAGACCGTTTTGAGGAGAAAAAAATTCATTATAATCATTGGTAATTAAAATACATATCTACCTCGGGGAGTTATTGTGTAAGGAGCTGTGATACTCGAGAAAAGCACTTGTCTATGTGGCAGGTGCTTTTTTTTACTTGTTTTGGACAAAAAAATATGGTATAAAATGTGTATTAACACAAATTTTTAATATAATTATCATGAAGAATTCAGAAAAATTAGCCCTTATGAACATCGGGATGATGTTTGTAGGAGGAACTTTAGGAACGTTATGCTTAATAGAAAGGAGATTCTCTGCAGAGGCTATGTGGCTTTTGTTGGCTCTGCTGCTTTTGCATTGGAGCAAGCAAGTTTTTCGCACCCATTGCTGGCTGCGGGTAATTAGGCTTTCCTGTGGAGCAGATGATGATTTTCGAGCGCTTAAAAGAGATGTACGTTTTGTACATCTTTATGGAGCGTTGGTTATCATCTGCGGAGGAGTTTTGTCTTTCCGTGGAGAACAGGAGGGAATATTGATTCTGTTCTTTCTCCTCTATGCTATTATCTCGCGGCTTACCAATTCGGAGCTGCGAAGTATTGCAAAACAATAAAAATAATATAGTTTTTTACCGCAATCTCTGTGATTGCGGTTTTTTTCGTCTCAAAAACACTTGAAGCTTATCTTTTTTTGGCGTATATTCTGTGTTTGATATGATATGTCTAATATTTATTAATATTTATTTTTATGGAAGAAAAACTAAAAAAAGATTTTGAAATTGCAGAAAAACTCAATTCTTCTCTAGCTATTCCGAGTGATTGTTTTGATTTGAGTTATTTATTCAGAGTTAGTTGCATTGTTTGTGCAGATGACGTCTTTGCAATTGAGGTTGCTAAATTGCTCAAAGAGAATTTTGAAACTTTTGGGCTCTATCCTCAAATTATTATCAGGCCTGATATGGAGATTTTGAGCCGTGGAGAGCTTGATATAAATGAATGGTGGGGGCTGGTTTCTAAGATTTTGAAAATTCCGTTTGAGCCACAGGAAATCTTGCTTGTCGGTCGTAAAGAAATTGCTGCTCATGCTACGGCTGATACCGTGCTTAAGGGAATTAAGGTGGTTTTGTTGGAGCAATTTATGCAAAATGATTGTGGAACCAGAACTTTCCTTTCTTGTGACGGAGAAATGCATGGAGTTATGAAGTTGCAAAATTGCGATTATCTGGTGCTTTATGGTGACGATATAACATTGGTGAAAGAGGCACAAAAACCATGGGAACTTTTGGAACGTATCTATGGTGAGAAGGGTCCATCCGGGGAGATGAGAAAAATTATCTATCTGGGCGGAAAGGGAAAGTTTTCTGAACTGTTGTATTCGTATTTGAGTCCTAAGAAGAATCTTTCTGAGGCTCTTATGCAGCAAAAAATCGGCAAGCACATATTTGTCTTTGGGGCTCCCAGCATCGTTTTGGATGAGGGAGATAATGTAGGTGCCCTGCTTTATGATTTGCAGCAGACCATAGGGGATAAAAAGGCTATTATGTTTTTGCCCCAACGCTATTCTCTGATTGTGAAATTTTCTCAAAAACAACAATTTCCGAAACTTAATCTTCGCTATTTGGTGAGGAGGGAAACCGTTGAGGAAAGCTGCCGTTATCTTAACGGTATGAAATTCTGTAATGCAAAAGTAGCTCTTAACTTTTGGGCTCATGTTTTGCCAAGATGGGAGAAATATTCCAAGCCTCAGATTAATGCTTTGCCGTTTATGATACCTGTTTTTGGGGTCTCTGATGAACTGCGGCAAGAGGCAAAAAACTTGGAAAATAAATATTTGTTGAAACAACGCAAGTATGCCTTGCTACGCTACTGGCAAGAATTTAAGCTTTGGCTTGATTTGCGGCGCAATGGCTATCTTGCGGCAGAAGAATTTAAACAACTTCTGTATTCGCTTTAAAAAAGAGGCTCACTTTTGTGAGCCCCTTTTTTTATGGCTAGATGTTTATGATGCCTCTGGCAAAGGCGTATATGGCAAAAATTGCCACCAAAACCAGCATACAAGCACCAACGGCTTCGGGATTGGAAAAAGCTCTCTCATTTGGTGCGCTTTGTTTGCGTGCCCAGACATAAACCGGGATTCCCAGAGCAATGATGACGACCGCCATCAGCAAATAATTTAGGCCGGCGGCGTAAATCAGCCACAAAGCATAAACCGAGCCGATGATTGAGGTTATCAGCGCGCCTGAGCGTTTGAAGACAATGCCTTGCGGAAATTCTCCATCCTCACACAATTTCCAAAGGTATGCGCAAGAGGCAAAATAAGCCGGCAATACCATCACGCTGGTGATTGAGAGCATTGTGTTCCATGCATTATTGGAGAAATATACCAAAAGCAAGAATAACTGCATGGCAATGCTGGTGACAATCAAGGAAACACTCGGAGAGCCGTTTTTGTTTTCCTTGGTGAAGGCTTTGGGGAAGGTGCCGTCTTGGGCAGCTGCCTGCGGAATTTGTGCCGTAACCATGGTCCAGGCCAGCCAGCTGGTTAAAACAGATACCAGCAAGCCAATGTTCATCAGCCATGCACCCCAGGGGCCGACAATCTCTTCCAAAATTCCGGCGGTTGAGGGATTAGCCACATTAGCCAACTCTTCTTGGTTCATATATCCAAACGGCAATAAAGAGAGCAACACATAAATAATTAAACAGCCGGCAAAACCTAAAATAGTGGCAGCGCCGACATCTTTGGGGCTCTTTGCGCGATTAGACATGACAACGGCTCCCTCAATGCCGATAAAGGCCCATAGGGTCACCAACATGGTACTCTTGATTTGGGTATTTAAATCTCCCAACTTGGCTTTGGTGGCAATGGCTTCGCCCCAGAAATCAAAGTCAAATTTGGAAACATGGAAAACAAACAGCATAATCAATATAAATAAAACCAAAGGAACAATTTTGACAATCGTGCCGATGGCGTTGACAATGCTGGCTTGGCGAACGCCCTTTAAAACCAAATAGTTAAAGCCCCAGATGATGATGGAGCCACCGATGATGGAGGCTAGATTATTTCCGCCGGCAAAATAGGGCGGGAAGAAGTAGTTGAGCGCGTCCATTGTGATGACGGCATAACCAACATTGCCGCAAACTTGGCACAGCCAATAAGACCAGCCGATGGTAAAACCGGCATAAGAACCAAAGCCGGCGCGGCTGTATGAATAAATACCGGTGGTTAAGTCCGGTTTGGCCATGGATAAAATGGAAAATGTTCTGGCAATAAAAAAGATGCCAAAACCGGTAATCAGCCAGGCCAGCAAAACCGCTCCGGCAGAAGCGCCGGCAGCCATATTTTGCGGCAGGCTGTAAATGCCGCCCCCCAACATGGAGCTGACAACTATGGCAGCAAGGGCAAAAACGCCAAGCCCGCCTGATTTGTTCTCATTTGCGGAGGGAGCAGCACTTTTTGATGCTTGAGTAGCTTTCATGTGTTTTGTTCCTTAAGTTGATAATTAAAATTATCTTCCCCAAGATTTTGTTATCTTGGGGAAGATGGAGATTTTTGCTTAGGCTTTGGCCGGGTCGGCATGCTCGAAGTTCAAAAAGCCCATCGCGGTCAGGCTGTAGCCAAACTGCTGGGTGATATTGACATAGTTGTGCCACATCTGAAACTCTGAGTGCTTCTCAACACCGCGGATTGAAAGCTCATGGTTTAATGACTTGTTGAGCCACATTTCGGCATGGCCTTTGGCAATATCATCATCAATATAGGTATCGAAAAATTCAACATATTCAGCAGCCCAGCCGCCAATTAACTCGCCTTTTTTATCTTTTCCCCAGCAAACACCAAGACCGGTGGCAATGGCTTTGTGTTGGTCGCGATTGGCGCCGTGGCCGGCCATGATGACTTCCAATACCGCACCATGTTTGAATTGTTTGACAATTTTGTCGTTTAAGGGAACAATCTTGCCAAATAATTCTTTGGGCAAAACTGAGGTATAAGGAACAACGTTGAAGTTCTCTATTCTGGCTTGCAGCAAAGCTGAGTCATAGCAAAATGTTTCAAACGGTTGAGGGGGAATACCATCGTCAGCTTGTCCGGCACCGCCGGTGATGAACGCAAAAGTCGGAAAGCGTACGCCTTCAGTCATATCTTTTCTCCTTATTTATGGTTAACATTAAAAGAACCGAGTTTGTTAGGTCGGCTGCATTTATACCTAGTCAGCGTTTGGGGATTTTCAACCAAGCTGATGAAAAAATACATATCGTATTGGGGAGAAAATGGGACTTTGGGGCTTTTGCTATACACAAAAAAACCGCTCTTAGAGCGGTTTTTTTAGTTGTGATAATGTATCCTTATATTTCACCAATATACATGCCCAGAGCCTTGGCGGCTTTGACATATTCACTGTTGGGGTCGAGCAGGGTGGTGCCGCTCTTGACAACTTCAGATAGAGCAACGGCATCAACGTGACCGTTCTTCCATACGACCATCTTGTTGTCTTCGCCGTTTTCCAATAGCTCAACGGCTTTGGCTCCATACAGAGCAGCCAATAGACGGTCAAAGGCAACCGGAACACCAGAGCGTTGAACGTGTCCCAAGGTGGTCACACGAACCTGAAATTCATTGTAGCGACTGCTGATTTCTGAGCACAAATATTGGCCGATACCGCCGTAAACAGCCTCGCCAACCATGTTTTTCTTGCTTGCAATATGACTGCCGTCTTCGGTTTTAATGCCACATAAGA
>CALXVX010000066.1 GCA_944392215.1 uncultured Alphaproteobacteria bacterium
AAAGAAGTTGGACTTCGAGCCTGTCCCGATTGTTGTCAAAGACGGTCCTTTTCCGCATCAGGTTTTGGGACGTTCGGCCCAATACTACGGTAACATGTTCAACTTCGGAAAATATTATTTGTTTGAGATTGCTGATGGAACATGGTACGCCCTGTTCTCAAACGCAATGTTCCAGATATATGGACCATTCAAACAATTTTTTCCTGGGTGTTCGGGCTATATGTACCAAGATGTCAAGACAGGCAAGTGGGGAGCAGTAGCTACTCAGCGTGTCAGGTCTGGCGATCAAGGCTTGTATCTGATTACCATCGATGAACAAGATTTGTTTGAACCGCAATACGACGAGGTGATAGAAGTTGTTCGTTCGGCCGGCGAGCATGTTTGGTTTGCTAAAAAGGGCGATGTGTGGTCATCTATAAGCATCTCTGTCGGAGAGGATGCTAACACAACAGCAGTCAAAGACGTTGCTGTTGATCAGCGCCTTCTTAACAAAGTTCTGAAAATGCGTCTCAGAACAGAGGCACAGGGAAGGCAGGATGGTTTGAGTACAAAGTTGGTTCCCAACCAACGGGTGGGAACCACGGAGGCCTCAGTAGCTTTTTTGTGAAAATGTAGAAACACCACTCCTTCACGGGGTGGTGTTTCTATATTTTAAAAATAGCTTCAGATAAAAAACTTGCAAATTCTGACCATAAGTAGTATCAAAAGACCATTGCAACAAATTATTGTATCACCTAAAACTTCAAAACTTATGAAAAGATTATTTTTTTTGACCGTCTATGCGATGGTATGTGCGCTATTGTTCAGCTCCTGCGGTGCCCCAATCAAAGACGTTGGCAACGTGGTAAAACACTCCGGCATCTATGTCATTAGCCAAGAACAAGAAGATGGCACGACACTCTATGGTGCCAAATATCAGGACAAAGTATCTATCCCGCCGGCTTTCGACCGTTTTGAGGCCGCCATGGATGTAGACTTAGTCTATGCCTATAAAGGTGCAAAATGCGCACTGTTTCATACCGATGGCACGGAAGTCTTGAGCGGCCGCATATGCGGAGAGAAAGAGATAGGTTTTGAGCCTTTGTGGATAGATAGGTCTAAGGATGCACGTCTAAGCCAAAATTCAGCCAATACCTATTGTGGAAAAATCTTTTGCTGTGGGGAATATTACAAATTTGCCCTGCAAGAAGGAGGCTTCGGCATTTTATTTCTGCCGATGTCCAACCTCCTGCCATTAGGTGTCTATGATGAATTTCTTCCCGGATATTTTGGATATATGTTCAAAGATGATGGCGGTTGGGGAGCCACTTTTCTGCGCATCAGAGAAAAAACATATGATCGCCTAGACATAATCATAGAGCCAACATTCCTTGCCAACGGGGAGCGCTTTGACGAGATTATTGAGGTTGTCAAAGCAGAAGAGAACTCTGTTTGGTTTGCCAGACAAGGAGATGTTTGGAGGTCCTTTGATGTCGCGCTTAAATACGGCAAGCTGGAGCATATAGAAGAGGTGTCAGTAGATTCGAAATTACTGACACGGGTTTTGAAAATGCCGATAAGAAAAGAGGCCAGAACACTGACTTACTTTGATTTGGCCTCAAATCAAAGAATCGGGATTCAAGGAGGCGACGGAGGAGCGTCTATTGTCTTCTTAATCTAGACAGGAAAGCACAAAAGAGCCGCCTTATAAAACGGGCGGCTCTTTTGTTATAGGAGTTATTTTTGTTTTCGGAAAGGATTCCCCAACACCAAAAAAGCAGCAATCAAGGCGATTCCAACGGCACCAGCCCCAATCAGACGCGCTCCGCCGCTAGCCAACCAGTCAAAGAGATCAAAATAAACGGCAACAGCCAACAATAGAAGAACAAGAAAAGACACAAGCCAGGCTTTTAACATAAAAAACTCCTAAAACTTTCCGGTCAACAAAAACTGAACAACAGCTCCGACAACGGCAGGGTCATTAAAAATATTCCATTTACGAGAGGAGATATTAATGACTTCCGTTGCTCTTTCAAATTTGAGCTCTGATGCGGGATCTCTTTTAGAAAGAGAAGTTCCAGTAAGTATTTCGGCGATGCGCATAATCAAGGATTCAGATAAAATAATTCCGGTTTCAACATTTTTCGGCAAAGGAGGAATTTTTTCAATCTGAGAAGGTAGCATCTCTGCTGCCATCGGCCCCAAGATAAAGCCAAGAATTTTTGATTCACTGAGCTTTTTAAGCAGGAGGCTTCCATGATTCCGAGGACACACCTCAACAACCCTACCCAATTTAAAATGCTGTCTCCAGGGGGAATTGAGCATAAACAGTCGTTTTAAGATAACGCTGCCAATCCCGTGAGTAACAAAAGAAATCTGTTCAACATCCTCCAAATGGTTCAAAAAGAAATCAAGTTGCCGCACATGTCCGTCGATTCCCTTCTGCGTAGATGGATAATTAATGGCAGCAGCCATAAAGCCTTCTTTAAGAGCAAATCTCCAGAGAGGCTTGAAAATGTTTTTGGTTTCTCCAAGTCCTGACAACATAATAATCATATGACCTTTCTGTCTGGGAATTTCAAAAGCCTCAATAAATTTGATAAAGGCTTGTCTGCACTCTTCAAAAGAACCCTCAAAGCGACTAATATCCCAATTGTCAAGTAATCGGCATTTTTTTGTAACATAGTTGCGCTGGATTCTCCACTTTTGATAGAAAAAAACATCTTCCCAAAAATGTCTGCCTCCCAAAGTATAAAAGCCGCTAAACATGAAGAAACTCCTTTTCCAACAGAGACAATAAGTTAAGGACTATAATTTGCCCACACCATTGGTATTGGGAATTGCGGTCACGGTGACACGCGCGCTATCGCCGTTGTCCATTTCAATGAGGATTTGGAGCGCGCGATTGTTTCGAATGTAAGTCATATGACTGATTTTAGCGCGCACGGTAGCGACCTCGATCCAGTTGAGCTTAGGCATTTCAGAAACATAGAAGTCAAAGACGCTGCTAGGATTATAAGGAGTCGTATAAACGAGGCTGCCGATCCAGTTTTCGCCGCTACCTAAGGCCTTTGTTTCATCCAGGTCTACAATGGCATCAGTCGGGAAGGGAACATCCGGAAAAGAGGCAAAGGCCGGAGGAATCGCACCGCCGTCCAGTCCCATCAGACTCGGGCGTTCACTGGCACAAGCCGAAAGGATTAGAACCAAAGATAAAACTAATATATTGTTTTTTAACATTTTTGCTACCTTGTAAGAAAACACAGTTTAAGATATTGTAACCATTGTGCCTCATAAAGGTTAAAAAAAAGAAAACGACTAAAGTAATATTCAAAGCAACTCTCCTACATAAAAAATCATTAAAATTCAGATGATTGAGAAAAAGAGAAAAATTTTTTAATTTTTTTTGCTTTTTTGTGTTGACAATAGTGGAATAAAATTTTATAAAGCGTCTCACCGGCTCGGAAGGGACGGTAGGTTATAGAGAAGAGTGAATAAGGAAGAGGATACGCAGGCGGTATATGTTTAAGTAAGATATATACAAGTCTGAGTATAGTAAAGGAACCATAGAGATTCTTTATGAGTAATCAGGCTAGGGTTAGACACCATTTTAATATGAGAGTTTGATCCTGGCTCAGAACGAACGCTGGCGGCA
>CALXVX010000067.1 GCA_944392215.1 uncultured Alphaproteobacteria bacterium
CTATTCGCTCCAAGGCTAAGGTTAAGGCTGTTTCTCCTTGGATATTGAGCCAATTCACATCAACTCCCTTGTTTACCAACATTTGGATGGTTTGTAATTTGGTATCATCTTCCATATTTTCATTCAAAATAACGGACATAATAGCCTTATATCCGAAAGCGCAGGGAGATGATGCTAACTCTTACCAAACAGCTTCACACAAATTAATTGCATTTTAATTTTTCTGTTCTAGTATGAGCGGTGCAGGGGCGAGTTGCGCCTGTGGAGCATCGAAACTCCATGAAAACAAAAACTCCTTTCACGGGGAGCTATCGAGATAAGCATACTTGTATGACGAATAAGATAGGCTGCGTTTTCACAGTTTCGAACTCCCCTCCTTGATTAAACTTCAAGGAGGTTTCTTTTTTAAGAAATTTAGGAGTTTAAAACAATGAACAATTTTTCTTCTTTATTACGAAACCAACTGGCTTCACAGCTCAGACAAATCAGGCTTGATAAAAATCTGCCCATCACCGATATTGCCTGCAGGTGCGATTTATCCATTGCCAATATTGATGCCATCGAGCGCGGAGAGGCGCTTTCTTTTAAGAAATATCTCCACCTTATCAGGTTTTATGACAAGAGAATAAAAATACTTCTCTCCGATGAAAAATAAGCAAACTTTTAGCTTAGCTCGGCCAGCTTCTGTGCCTGGTCCTCGGCAATCAAAGCGTCTATAATCTCGCCCAGGGCATCGCCGCTGACAACCTCATCAAGCTTATATAAGGTGAGGTTAATGCGGTGGTCGGTCACACGTCCTTGCGGATAGTTATAAGTACGAATTCTCTCCGAGCGGTCACCACTGCCGACCTGGAGTTTGCGCTTTTCAGAATAAGCGGCATCCGCAGCCTCTTTCTGAGCATTGTAAAGTTTGGCGCGGAGTTTGCGCATAGCATTGTCACGGTTCTTAAATTGCGAGCGCTCTTCTTGGGATTCAACCACAATTCCGGTCGGAATATGAGTAATGCGCACGGCAGAGCTGGTTTTGTTAACCTTTTGTCCGCCGGCACCCGATGAACGAAAAGCCTCCATTTTGATATCTGCCGGGTTGATGTAGATATCCACTTCCTCAACCTCAGGCAAAACGGCAACTGTTGCCGCAGAAGTATGCACGCGCCCCTGAGATTCTGTCACCGGCACTCTCTGCACGCGGTGCGCACCGGATTCAAATTTGAGCTTGGAGAACACATTTTTGCCGCTGATGGAGGCTGTGGCCTCTTTGTAGCCGCCGAGCTCATTTTCGCTCACATCCATCACCTCAAACTTCCAACCTTGGAGCTGAGCATAGTGCTGATACATCTCAAACAAAACGCCCGCAAAAAGAGCAGCCTCATCACCGCCGGTTCCGGCTCTCACTTCCAAAATGGCGTTTTTCTCATCCTCGGCATCTTTAGGCAAAAGCAAAATTTTAATTTCTTTTTCCAAATCCGGCATTTTTTCTTTGAGCTCATAATATTCAGCTTCTGCCAAATCTCTCATCTCCTTGTCCAGAGACGAATCTTCCATCATGGCTTTGTCATCGTTCATATTTTGCTCGGTCTTGTTAAAATTATTGATAGCCTCAACCACCGGCGCAAGGGTAGCTAATTCCTTGTTCATTCTAACCAAATCATCGGAAGATACGTTGGGTTCTGAAACCAAAGCCTCCAACTCATTATAGCGGTTGACGACATTTCCTAGTTTTTCTGTAAAATTCATTTTGTTTGTTCCTTAATTTTGATAAACAGCGCATATTTTATAAAAAAAGAAAACAGCCGAGAGGCTAGAGCTGCCGGCCATTTTCTTGAGATAAAATTTTATGTGCTAATGAACTTCAGCCAAGAACGGATCAAGAGCAATATTCGTCTTCTTGCCGGGTCTTGCAACTTTTGTAAGCTTGCCGTTGATGTAGACATCGGCACCTTCAACTTTGCCCACAGACAAAATCATACCTTTTCCACCTTCAGGCACAACATATTCGTCTCCCTCATGCAAAACCTTGCTGATGTAGAGAGTGTCGGCATTTTTAACCTCAATCCAAGTGTCTTCTTTGATTTTGACAACAACGGTCTCATCTTTTTTAGGCTCTTCTGCCGCTACCATAGCATTTGCCTTTTCCGTTTCAGGCTCAACAAAAGAGGCCTCGGTGATGGTTACTTGGTTGTTAACAACTTCCGGAGCAGGAGCCTCAGCGGCGGGGGCTTCTTCTTTTTTTACTTCCGGCTCAGCGGCAGTTTCCTCTTCAGAAGAAGCGGATAAAGCCTCATTTTCAATCTCAGGTACTTCAGGAGCAACCGTGTAGTCCTCTACCACAAGCGGCATAGCCTCCGACGGGACAGCATCATCTGTTGCCTGTACAGATTCTGTAGTAGAAGCGACAGGAGTTTCCTCCTCTGTAATTTGATTGTTGTAAAAATACCACAAGACATAAACCAAAATCAGAGCCAACAGGCTAATAACGAGGTATTTGCGGTTAGGAACGGTTGCCTCGCTTTGCGGCTCCAAAACATAAATATTTTTATCGGGATTAGTATTGGTTTCTTCCTTATAGAGCTCAACGATATTGCTGCTGTTTAGGCCCAAATAGTCTGCATAGGAGCGAATAAAGCCAACGCCGTATGGAAAAGGCGGAAGCTCTTTATAGTCACTCTCCTCAATAGCCTCCAAATAGAGTCTGCGGATACAAAGCCTTTTGGCAATATCTGGCAGACGCAGTCCTTTTTGCAAGCGCATCTCTTTGAGCAAAGCGCCGACTTTGTTGACTTGTTTTTGTGGTTTTTCGGCTTTTGTTTTTTCTTCGGCCGGATTCTCGACAACGGCTTGTTCTGTTGATTCTGTTTCTGGGCTAACTTTAGCTTTTTTCACGGTATTTTCCTTTTTTGATATCATAGGGTGTTAAAATTGAGCTGATTGTTACATACTTTTTAATAAATTTCAATACCATGATCATAGGCATATGAAATTAATTGTGGGCGCAAAGTCCGTCGATTGGACTTGAGCATGATTTTAACGTAATCTTCAATGTCATCAAGGTTGGTTGAGCGCACCATACTTTTAACCTTGCCAAAAGCAGAGCCGGACATTGAGAGATTTCGATACCCCAGCCCGATAAGAGCCAAAGCCTCAATCGGATTGGAGGCCATTTCTCCGCACACCGAGCAGAGAACTTTTGCCTTGTTGGCTTGAGAAACAATTTCATGCATAAGTTTTAAGAACGGAGCCGAAAGCACATCATATCTTTCGCTTAGGCGAGGATTCCCTCTGTCACAAGCAAAGACAAACTGAGCCAAGTCATTGGTGCCAACCGAGATAAAATCAGCCTGTTTTAAGATTGCCTCAAGTTGGAAGACCACGGAAGGCACTTCAATCATCAAGCCAACATTAACTTTTTTAGGTATCGGAGAGCCGCGGCGTTTTTCTTTTTCCAGCTCAAGGGATAAAGTCTCTTTAGCCTCCTCAAATTCAGCCAGATTAGAAATCATCGGAAACATCACATTAAGTTCCTTGCCGGCGGCTGCGCGCAAAAAAGCACAAACCTGCTTACGCAATATTGCGCGGCGGTCCAGCGTGATTCTGATTGAGCGCCAACCGATAGCGGGGTTGTCCTCGCCGACACTTCCCCAGTAAGGAAGCAATTTATCGGACCCGACATCAAGACTGCGAAAGATGACCTTTTTATCTCCTGCGCGGTCCATAAGTTCCCTGTAGTAATTGATTTGCCTCTCCACATCGGGCATGGTTTCAGACGCCATAAACGGAATTTCTGTTCGATAAAGGCCGATACCGTCGCAGTTTGTGGTTTCAATATAGTCCAAATCAAAAGCAAGCCCCACATTAAGATAAAGGTTGATTCTGGTGCCGTCTTTGGTTTCTGCCGGCAAATCCTTAAGTTCGGCGAGCTTGGCTTGCAGCTTTTCTTTTTCTGATATTTTGGCTCTGATTTTTTGCTGGATTGGCTCACTCGGACGGATATAAACATAGCCGTCATTCCCATCAACGGCGATAAGCTCTCCGGTCTTAATTTCGTTGTAGATACCTTTGATTTTAGAAACAACGGGAATACCCAAAGCTTTGGCAACAATGGCCACATGCATGGTCGGCGTTCCGTCCTCAATAATCAAACCGCGGATTTTGTTGTAGTCATAATCCATGAGGTCTGCCGGCCCCATGGTTTGGGCCACCACGATCAAATCCTTAGCATCCAGAGCCGAAACATCTGTCTTATCACCGCTCAAATATCCGAGCAACCTGTCTGCCACATCTCTCAAGTCGTGGAGACGCTCTTTCATATAAGTATCATTGGTGCCGGATAAGCGATTCCACATATCTTCATAGGCGCGCTCAACGGCAGCCTCGGCGGTTAGGCCGCTGGATACATTATCAGCGATTTTCTTGTACCAACCTTTGTCTTTGGCAAACATACGGTAGGCATCCAAGATATCAACATGTTCGCCGATGCCGAGCTTGGCAGAGTTAAATTTTTCATCCAAATCATGGTTCATTTGGGTGTGGGCAACTTCCAATTTGCGAAGTTCTTTTTCTTTGTCCTCGGCAAAGATTTTCGTAACGGCCTGGCGACGTCTATGCACTATGGCAACACCGATTCCATATCCCTTGCTCAAGGCAATGCCTTTGTATTTTTCTTTCCCGGTCTGACCTCTTTCTTTAATCAGTTCATTTTTAAATTCGCTCATATCATCAGAGGCAACAAGCTCGCTCAAAACCATGGCAACGGTTTCAAGAATTTCTATCTGAGTGCCGGAATATTCAACATTTTCCTTGTTTTGAAGAGTGATGACGCCGATAGCTCTTCCCCAGCGGATAAGCGGCACTCCGACAAAAGATTTATAAGCCTCTTCCCCCATCTCCGGTTTATAAGAGAAGGCGGGGTGCTTCCACACATCTGTCACCGCCAAAGAGCGGTTATGCTTTGCCACATCTCCGACCAACCCTTCCCCGAGACGGAGATAAATTTTGTGGTTGGCATCTCTGTTAAAGCCAAAAGAGGCAAAAAGCTCCAAATAGTTATCATCCACCATCACATAGCAGGCAGCGGCGTCGGCTTCCATTTGCTTGGCAATCATCTCAATAATTTTGTTGAGCTTTTCAGAAACAGATGCATCTGTTTCGGTAATTTGCCGAAGCAGTTTTAAGATATCCATGGCCTGAGAGATGGCAGGTGACTTCATTATTTTTCCACCCAATACAAAATTAACCTTGCGGAATTAGTTATATTATTTATATTCTCTTACATCAAGTAAAAACTTAATTAAAAAGGGATAAAAAATGGCAAATAACTACAAACGGGGCGACCACGATACCCGCCCTTGGGGCACGTGGGAAGTTTTGGATTCTGAGGCTAACTTCTGCGTTAAACGGATAAAGGTGATTCCTGGCGGCAAGTTGTCTTTGCAACTGCACCATTTCAGAAGCGAGCATTGGGTGATTGTAAAAGGAGAGGCGTTGATTACGCTGGGAGACAAGCAAATTGCCAAAAAAGCGGGAGAAAATGTCTTTATTCCGGTAGAGGTTCAGCACCGCATCCAAAACAACACTAACCAAGATGTTGAATTCATAGAAGTACAAATTGGTGATAATTTGGATGAAAATGATATTGTTCGCATAGAAGATGTCTATGGCAGAGTCTAGGACTATGCAAAAAAGAAAAAGCGCCTGGCTCAAGGCGCTTTTTTTGTGTTGACTTCACAAGCTAAAATTTTTACTATTCAAAGTAATGTTAATTAAAAAAGAAGAAGGAAAAATGAATTTTGCAGATTTGGGTTTGAGTGAACAAACCATCAAAGCCATAGATGAGTTCGGCATCAAAGAGCCCACCACGGTTCAAGCCGATGTCATCCCCTCCATTTTGGAGGGGCGAGATGTCTTTACGATAGCACCGCAAGGCTGTGGCAAAACCATGTCATATGTTTTGCCGATATTAGATATTATTAGCCAGAAAAAGGCTCAGACAATATTGATTATCACGCCCAATTCAGAATGCTCAGTCATGACATCTGACCAATTGGCAATTTTTAATAAATATCATGAGATAAACGATGCCACCGTCAAAAACGGGGAAGAAGACATCAGCAGTGAGGCCAATGTCATCGTCGGTTCGCCGGATTTATTGGTCGACGTGGCAGAAAGTGGGCGTGTTGATTTATCCAAGACCAATATTTTGGTGGTAGATGATATTAATTTAATCAAGAAGAACAAACAGTTGCCGAATTTGGAAAAGATTTTGGCAATGCTACCCTCAGAGAAACAAAATATTGTTTATACCAATCGCCGCTCTAAAGAAACGCAAGATATCTTGGAGAAGATATTAAAAGCGCCTGAGGAAATAAAAGTTGATAAGGCCAAAGAGCAAGAGGCCTCAATGAGTGCCAAACAAGGCAAAAAAGAATCTCAAACCAAAACCAAACCGCAAAGAAAAATTACGGCGGTTGAAGATAAAGAGGCCGTAGAGTTAGCCAAAAAGAACAAGGCATTTAACGGCCGCACACCGAGCTTTATTCTGATAAAAGGTATTTTGGCAGACGAAACGGAAGCCGCCAAGAGCTAGCTCCTGCTTTTGTTAGAATGAGCCCCGCTTTTTCACAAGCGGGGCGATGACGTTAGTAGCCTAAATAATCTTCCCATGCTTCTTTGGGCCAACTTCCATCATTGGTAATTTGTGTGTCATTGAAAGTACCCATCCATTTTTTCAAACGACTCGGTTTTTTGGGTGTTTTGCCGCTAAGGCCTGTACAAGCCTCAAACATTCCTCTGTATCCACATCTCTTGCCAAGTTCGCATATATGAAACTCTTCATCCTGATCATCTCCTGTATCGGTCATATTTCTCGGTAATTGAGGAATACTTCCCGTAAGACCCTTACAGTAAAGAAACATACCTCTTCCGTATTTTAATCCTGTCGGCAATGAGGGAATTCCTCCGGTAAGATTTCTGCAATAAGAGAACATATTGCTACCATCGGTTAGCTTGGTCGGCAGAGTCGGGATAGTACCAGTAAGTCCTTTACAATCCTCAAACATGGAAGTTCCGTTGGTCAAACCACTAGGTAACTCCGGAATACTTCCGGTAAGACCACTACATCCATAGAACAGGTTAGTTCCATTGGTTAAGCTACTTGGCAAGGCAGGAATAGTACCTGTTAATGTTGAACAGCCCTCCGCAAAAGACATAGAGGTTACCTGTGACAAATTAAGAGAATGTAGCTTTATTGGTTTGGCGGTAGGTTTGGAGTTAATTGAGAAAGTTTTTACGCCGCCAGACACTTCAATGTTATAGAGCCCGGCGGTTGTGTAGGTATGAGATTTGCTGGTATCAACATTACCATCACCCCAATCAATTTGCCAGTTGCTGCCCGTGATAGTAAACGCTATTTTCCCTTTGGCCGGAGAATCCACTTGAAAAACAAGTTCCTTAAACACCTTATATTTCGTCGTATTGTTTCCGCAACCCGGAGCACAACTTCCACAGATGGATCCTGCCGGGCAAGAAGAAAGCGTATAGCCTGAACAGTTTCTAGGCAAGCACTTGTATTTTTTCGTGTTATTACCGCAGCCAGGTGTACAAGTTTTACAATTAGAGTTTGTTG
>CALXVX010000068.1 GCA_944392215.1 uncultured Alphaproteobacteria bacterium
AAAATAAACAAGTGGCTGAAGTTGTTATTAGTGGTGCCAGTATTAGCGGTGTTGCTACTAACGGAGCTAAATTTTATACCTATGCGCCATATGATCCGTCGATGGTTGAGAGCTTGCGCAAAAATGATGTTAAAGTTACAGCTCAACCGGAAGATAATACCGGAAGCAATCTATGGGGAATCTTTGTTTCGTGGTTTCCGATGTTGCTTCTTATCGGGGTGTGGGTATTTTTTATGCGTCAGGCAAACTCCGGCAATAATAAGGCGATGAGTTTTGGAAAGTCGCGCGCCAGATTGGTCGAGAACACCAAAAAAGTTACTTTTGCCGATGTGGCCGGTGCCGATGAGGCAAAGCAGGAGTTGGAAGAGATAATCGATTTCTTAAAAGATCCGGCCAAATTTCAACGCTTGGGCGGCAAAATCCCCAGAGGTGTTTTGATGGTGGGACCTCCGGGAACAGGTAAGACGTTGTTGGCCAGGGCAGTTGCCGGTGAGGCCGATGTGCCGTTCTTCTCGATTTCGGGCTCGGATTTTGTGGAGATGTTTGTGGGCGTTGGTGCATCACGGGTACGTGATATGTTTGCGCAGGCCAAGAAAAATGCTCCGTGTTTGTTGTTTATTGATGAGATTGATGCGGTGGGGCGTCATCGCGGGGCCGGTCTTGGCGGAGGCAATGACGAAAGAGAGCAAACCCTAAACCAGCTTTTGGTTGAGATGGATGGGTTTGAAGACAAAGAAAACGTGATCGTAATTGCCGCAACCAACAGGCCAGATGTGTTGGATCCGGCTCTGTTGCGCCCGGGGAGATTTGATAGGCAGGTTACGGTGACCAATCCGGATAAAAAAGGACGTGAAGAAATTTTGAAAGTTCATGTTAAAAAGGTGCCTTTGGCCAAAGATGTTAACTTGTCGGTAATTGCACGCGGTACACCAGGATTTTCGGGTGCCGATTTGGCCAACTTGGTTAATGAGGCAGCGCTTTTGGCCGCCAGAAAAAACAAGACCAAAGTTACGTCAAAAGATTTTGACGAGGCCAAAGACAAGGTCTTGATGGGGGCAGAGCGCAAGTCGATGGCGATGGATGATAACGAGAAAAAGCTGACCGCTTATCATGAGGCGGGGCATGCTATTTGCTCGTTGTTTGTGGAAGAAACCGACCCCATACACAAGGCAACCATCATTCCTAGAGGCAGAGCCTTGGGTATGGTGCAACAATTGCCGGAAAAAGACCAGTATTCTTATTCTAAGACCAAGATGTTGTCCAGGCTTATTATCATGATGGGCGGCAGAGTGGCCGAGGAATTAAAATTCGGGCCGAAAAAGGTGACTTCCGGTGCATCATCGGATATTGCGGCGGCAACCAATTTGGCACGATCGATGGTTACCGAATGGGGAATGAGCGAAAAATTGGGTCCGGTTTTGTATGCCGAAAATACCGGTGAGGTTTTCTTGGGCAAGTCGGTTACGCAAAGTCGCAATATGAGCGAAGAAACCGCCAAACTGGTTGATGAAGAAATTAAAAGTTTGGTGGTTAATGCCTATAAGGAGGCAACCAAACTTTTGACCGAGCATAAGGATGATTGGGAGAAGTTGTCAGAGGCATTGATAGAATATGAAACCTTGAGTGGCGAAGAAATCAAAGATTTGCTTGCCGGCAAGCCGATTAACAAAGATGCCGATGCTCCGGTGGCGCCAGAAAAGCGGACGCAAGCTTCAATACCGGAACTGTAAAGAAAGAAGAGAGCTCAAAGCTCTCTTTTTTTAGAAAGTGGCAGATAATAGATAAGATATAAGCTAACGCCAAGGGGTGCCAATATAAAGATAAAAGGTTGTTTGGTCAAAGACCAAACAACCTTTTTAGTTGCGCTTAAATATTGCCCTGAGGCAAATAAATAAGATTAATACTACACAAATGCCTACGATAGTAAGCATTGTGACTTTTGTTACGCTCCAGCCACCGACAGCATATACTGCTGATATAATGATGGCGAGGATCAACAATGTAGCCAATACAAAGGCATACATTGTGATTTTTTCTCTATTTTTCATAATTTTATAAGTTTTACGTTACGCTGATCAATATATCATATTATGTAGGTTGAGGCAAGTTTTTTGTAGCAAAAAAATAAACGATAAGGAATATTTTATTGACAAATAGCAAAGAAAAGGATATCTCAGCATTAGAAAATCAGTATCTATTAACTAATATTATTTATATATGAAAGGAAAAAAATTTAAAAGAGCGCTTAAACGTATTTTTTGCACCAAAGAGAGAAAAAGAGTTGCTCTTGAGCGTAAAGTGTATAATGCGTTGGTTGGCCATGATGTCGATGCCATGATTGAGATGATAGAAAATGGCCTTGACATTAATATGGAAATCAGAAAATCCAGCGTAACGGATAAAATTTCGTCAACCATGATTTGGAGACCTATGGATGTATTGATAAATAATCCGTATGGTCCGATGCAGGAGCTTTTGGCTGGCTTGAATGCTAAGACACAAGCCGAAATATATGAGCAGGAAATGCTCAGAAAAGAGGAAGAGCGCAGCTTGATTGCCAAAGAAAAAGAAAGGCAATGCAAATGCGAAGAGGAAAATAAACTTCGTAGGGTTAGAGAGTTCTTGAAAAAAACTAAAGATTAGCTTGGCTGACTAAATGAGATTGGACGGTGTTTGAGGTAAAAAACTCAAGCACCGTTTGGTGGTTTAAAAACTAAATTTGACTCGGATTGGACAAAAAACTTGATTTGACTCAAACAGAGTCTGGAAAAGGGTTTGCGAAAATTAAAAAAGTAAAAATTTTTCAATTTTTTTCATTTTTTTGCTTGCAATTTAGTTTGTGATATGTTACAAGGAGCGCGTATCAAAGGGGTTGAGGCTGTTATAGCCGGCAACTTTTGGGGTATAAAACATAACGCATCCTTAGGTTTTCTTGGTGTTTGCTAAGCGAGTTGTTGTGATGACAATGACGGGAGATATGAAATCATAAGGCTCTGTATAAGGTTTAACTTTTAGATGGCAAACTTCTAAATAGCATGGGGTTGTGCCGTCTAGTTATAAGGAAAAGTGTTTAAGATGGATACACAAAATATAAGAATTCGCTTGAAAGCTTTTGACCATCGTTTGCTTGATCTTTCTACCAAAGAGATTGTGCACACCGCCAAAAGAACAGGCGCCAATGTCAGAGGTCCGATCCCTCTGCCGACGAGAATCGAAAAGTTTACGGTAAACCGTTCTCCGCACGTTGATAAAAAATCGCGTGAGCAGTTTGAAATCCGTACTCATAAGAGACTTTTGGATATCGTAGATCCGACACCGCAAACGGTTGATGCTTTGATGAAGCTTGATTTGGCTGCCGGTGTTAATGTTGAAATTAAGTTATAATGTTAATGTTGGCTTGTTGAATGGCAAGTCAACCTATTAAGAGAAGGAAAAACTAATAATGCGTACAGGTCTGATTGCAAAAAAACTTGGAATGTCCCGCATTTTTGATGTTGACGGTACTCATGTGCCGGTTACGGTTTTGCAAGTTGACGGCTTGGAAGTTGTTGCAGTTAAAACTCAAGCAAAGGACGGATATAATTCGGTTCAATTGGGTTGCGGCAATATCAAAGCAAAGAACTTGACCAAACCTTTGAAGGGATATTTTGCAAAGGCTAATGTTGAGCCGAAGAGCAAATTGGCAGAATTCAGAGTTTCTGAAGATTGCTTATTGTCTGTCGGCGATAAATTATCTGTAGAACATTTTGTTCCGGGGCAGTTTGTTGACGTTTGCGGAACATCAATCGGTAAGGGGTTTGCCGGCGTTATGAAACGTCACAACTTTGCCGGTTTGGAAGCATCTCACGGTGTATCTATTTCGCACCGTTCTCACGGTTCTACAGGACAAAGACAGGATCCCGGTAAAGTATTTAAGGGGAAAAAAATGGCCGGACATATGGGTGATGAACGCGTTACCGTTCAAAACTTGAAAGTTGTTTCGGTTAATGCCGATAAGGGATTGATTATGGTTAAAGGTGGTGTTCCGGGAAGTGAAAACTCTTGGGTATATGTTACCGATGCCGTTAAGAAATCTTCTTCGGTTAAGTTGCCGATGCCTGCCGGTTTGATTAAAGTTGATGAACCTGTTGCAGCTAAAGCCGAGGCTGAAACTCCGGCTGAAAATGCATAAACTATAAGGATGAAGATAATGAAACAGGACATCTTAAATTTAGAAAATA
>CALXVX010000069.1 GCA_944392215.1 uncultured Alphaproteobacteria bacterium
GCAAAACATCAGCCAGCTCCAAAACCGGTGTATCAATCGGGGCAAAGCCGAAAAGCTCATAAGTATGGGCAATGACGGCTTTCATTTTATTCATCACAATCTGCTCTTCGGGCAGAAGTTCCATAAAGCCTTGTAAAGTACGCACCGTCATTTTCTTATCCCTTCTTTATAATTTAAAACTAGTCCCTTATTTAGCCTTAAAAAAGCAGCGTTGTCAAGCAAGGAGTGGTCAAAAAGGAATGTCAGTAAGTTATAAAACAGATTGAAATCAACAGATGAATATAATATACAATACATACTGGATGAAGTATCAGGGGAAGAAGAGTATGCAAAGAACAATACCTAAGCGCATTTTTTATGTCTGGTTAGGCAGCTCTAAGCCAGCAGATGTTTCAATGGCCGTCTATCAATGGCAGCAGTTTTTGCCGGAGTATGAAATCATAGAGCTAAACGAGAAAGCATCAAAATATTTTGACTTTGAAGAAGAGCTAAAGCAAAACGATTGGTTCAGAACGGTTTATGAGAAAAAGATGTGGGCTTATGCCGCAGATTATATGCGTTGCAGAGTGCTTTATGAACATGGCGGTATTTATCTTGATACAGACATAAGCATTGTCAAAAGCTTTGATAACTTATTGGGAGATTTATTCTTTTGCGGCAAACAAGGGGAAAATAAGGTTAACCTAGCTGTTTTTGGTTGTCCACGACACGACGCCTTCATCAAAAAGATTCTGGATTTTTACAGCGAAGAAATTTGGCAACAACCGTATTATTCAATTCCCGATATTGCCACATTTATCATGCAAAGAGATTATCAAGTGTCCTTTAGCGATAAACAAGAGGTAATAAAAGCAAAAGATTTTGTGGTATATCCACCGGAATATTTTTATCCCCTAAAAATGCATGAGACTTTTAACCAGAATTGTCTGACACCTAACAGCTATACAATCCATTGGTGGAAAGAAAGCTGGTGCAAAAATGAAATAACAACGTGGCTAAAGAACAAACATCTCCGCTCCAAAACAGAGAGTATGAAAGCGCAATTGTTTAGCCGTCACAGAATTTATTTGTTTAATTTTTTGCGAGTATTTGACTATTCTTCGCAAGATGGTATAGTGCGACTAAGTGGCATAAGGTTGCCGTTTTTGCAGATAAAGAAGGTTTCCGGTCGCATAAAGATAACCCTATTTGGTTTTATACCCATTCTAAAAATTCGCTAATAATGTTAAAATAATCCAAACAAGATAAAAGGCTGTTACTTTATTGCTAAAATAGTTGTAATTCTTGTTTTTAAAATGCTATTATCAGAGGCAAAGAGGATAATTTTTATTTTAGAGGTAAGAGATGCAAAAAATTGCAATTATTGGCGTTGAGGAAGGCGTCGGCCGCGAAGTTTTAAATTTATTGGCAGAACAAGGTACAAAACCCAAAGATGTGGTGGCATTGGAGCCGCGCTCAGCCCTGGGCAACATGGTCTCTTATGGTGAAGATGACGAGCTAGATGTCTTAAGCCTGGACGGATTTGATTTCTCAAAGGTAAAATTAGCTGTTTTTGCCATTTCGGCAGAAGTCGCCAAGAAGTATATTCCTCATGCCCTCAAAGCCGGGGTAAAGGTGGTTGATGCCTCCGGCGCCTCAAGCGAGAGCGGCAAAGCACCGATGATTGTCTGCGGTATCAATGAAGATAAACTGCAAGAAGACCAAAATTTGGTATCTGTGCCCACCTCTGAGGTTTGTCAAATGCTGGTGCCGCTGCAAGCCATACACAAAGACAATAAAATCAAGCGGATAGTTGTTTCCACATACAGTTCAACCTCTGTATATGGTCGCTCTGCCATGGATGAGCTTTTTAACCAAACCCGCAAGATTTTCATGAATGATACATTGGTTGACGACCAAGCTGTTTTTCATAAACAAATTGCTTTTAACGTTATTCCGCATATGGGTGACTTTATCGGAGAAGAAACCTCAAGCGAGTGGAGCTTCAATACCGAGACCAAGCAGGTCTTGGGAGGCGATGTAAAAGTCCATGCCAATTGCGCCATTATTCCGGCTTTTATCGGTTCTGCGCAATATGTTAATGTTGAGTGTGCAAAAGATATTGATGTCTCAAAAGTAAGAGAGCAAATGAAGAAAATCAAAGGCGTTATCGTTTTTGACAAGCAGGTAGATGGCGGCTATGTCACCTTGCACGATGTCCAGGGAGAAGATGACATCTATGTCAGTCGTTTGCGCCAAGATGTAAGCGTTGAAAACGGCATCAGTTTTTGGTGTGTGGCAGATAACCAAAGAGCTGCCGGAGCCAAAAATATCATGAATATATTGCACTTTTGGGCCAAATAAAACTAACCGGAGCACAATATGAAAAAAATCGGACAATTAATATTTGCAGCATTTTTGGTAACCGGCCTGTTTGGCGAAGAAGTTTGGGCACAAGCCGCCGTTAATGAAATCAGCGAGAATCTGAAGTATAGCGAGATTAGTGCTCAACTAAATAAGATAGATTCTCAACTTAAAAAAGAAAATATAACATCTGAAGCCTTGAGTGAAGATGTTGAATATCTCCGTGATTTACGTATGCAGTTGGAAAACAGCAAAAAAGAGATTGATGGAGATATCAAGTTTGTAGAAAAGAAGGTCGAGGCCCTAGGTGAGGCACCTTCCGATGGTAATGAGATTAAAATCATTGCTCAAAAGCGCAAGGAGTTTCAGCAAGATTTGGCAGAGGAGCGCGCCCGTCTATCAGAGGCAGAGCTGTTGCTAACGAGGATAGATGAGATTAATCTCAAAATTTTTAATTTGCGCAACCAAGAGCTTTGGGGAAATTTGCTTGTCTCAAGCGAGGCATTGATATATCCGTCAATATTTGCCAGCTCTGGCAAAATGTTCTTGGGGTTGATAGCGGATATTGTGGAATCACCAGTTCCTTGGTATGAAAAGCTGAGCACAGACAACAAGGCAAAACTGAAGTCTAATCTACTGCCGGTTTTATTGGTAGTAATATTTATTAGTTTCATCGGTTGGTGGTTGAGACGTTTTATCTTGCGTAGTGTCGGTTACCGCCCGGAGATTGAGCATCCGAGGTTTGGCCGCAAGATTTTTGCCGCCGTCATGGTATGGATTGCCTACGGGGTTATTCCCACCTCAATCATCGGCTTTTTGTTGGTTTGGATTATTCATGGAAAGATTTTGGCCACCGGCTTTTTAGGGCTGGTGTTGAGTAGCCTTTTATACTACTCCCTCTATGTCATTATGTACAATGCTATTTGTCGGGTAATCTTCACGCCATACAATGAACGTTGGCGTTTGATAAATATCCCAACCGACAGAGCCAAAAGGGTTGTTTCGGCCTTGTACATCTCTGTTACCTTGGTTGGCGTAATGGCTTTCCTGCGCCACATTGTTAGTGTTCATAACTATCCAATAGAGTTATTGACCTTTTTGATTGCCATATCCGCCGTCATCAAAGCCTTCTGCATGGTCTGGATTTTGCACCGTTTGTTGTGGGAAAACCACCCGGTTCCGAGTGATGCCGAACTTTCAGAAATGGAAAACGATGATGAGGCCGAAGACGAAACGGAAGACGCCGACACCTTTGTTGTAAAGGTAACATTGGCTTCAATGCTTGCCGCTTTAGGTATTTTAGGGTTGTCTGTCTTCGGGTATCCTTATCTGGCACTGTTTATTACCGACAGAATAGTTCTTTCGGTGGTATTAGTTTGCGTTTTTATGGGCCTGCGCAAAGTCATTCACGAGGTATTGCACCGAGTATTGTTCCTCAAATTCTGGTTTAAGACATTTCGCATGCGTCGGAGAGTTATCCGCAAGCTTGATTTCTGGTCAAGTTTCTTGATCGATCCGGCCTTGGCATTGAGCTGCTTTTTTATTTTCTTGGCTTTGTGGGGAGTTCCTTCAGATATTTTAAAGGGAATTATTTATAAACTTCTCACCGGATTTACGGTGGGAGACATCAGGATATCACTTCTCTCAATCATCTTGGGCATAGTGGTATTTCTGGTCTTGATAGCCATTGTTAAATCACTCCGCCAAAAGATAGAGAATGGGCTTTTGGCGCGAATGGAAATAGAGGAGGGCACACGCCACTCGCTGGCGGCAGGTTTCTCGTCGATTGGTTACGTGGCCTCGGCCTTAATTGCCATAGTGATTATGGGCGGAAACTTAACCAGCCTGGCATTGGTTGCCGGTGCTCTTTCCGTTGGTATTGGTCTTGGTCTGCAAAATGTGGTTAACAACTTTGTATCGGGCATCATTTTGTTGTTTGAACGTCCGATAAAAGTTGGTGACTGGGTTATCATCAATGGTGAGGAAGGTCGGGTTAAGCAGATAAATATTCGCTCCACCGAGATAGAAACCTTCCGCCGCTCTAGCTTAATCATTCCCAATGCTGATTTGCTTTCCAACGTGGTCACCAACCTAACGCACGGAAACAACTGGTCCAGACAATCCGTGAGTGTTGGCGTGGCATATGGAACAGATACGGAAAAGGTCAGAGATATCTTGTTGGAGTGCGCTGCCAATCATAAGAGGGTTTTGCGCAAGCCGGAGCCATATGTTTTATTCAAGGATTTTGGAGCCAGCAGCTTGGATTTTGAGCTCAGATGCTATACCAGCGATATTTGGAGCGGCTGGACCATTCCGAGTGACTTGCGCTATGAAATAAACAAACGCTTTGCCGAGGAGGGAATAGAGATTCCGTTCAATCAACTGGTGGTCCACAGCGGCAGCTCTGTGGCACAAGAAACAGAGAGTATGTTCTATGCCTCCAAAAAGAAAGGAAAAAAGAATGCTGATTAATGAGTTAAAAAAACAAAACATCATCATTTGGGGGCTTGGCTCCGAGGGGCAAGCTGCCAAAGCTTATCTTGAACAACACAAAATAACCAATAACATTATGATATATAATGATAGCGATGGTTCAGAAAAGTTTGAGGAGCTTTTATCCAAAGCAGACGTGATCATCCGTTCTCCCGGGGTGAGTATCTATAAAAAAGAAATCGCCAGAGCC
This sequence comes from uncultured Alphaproteobacteria bacterium, assembly GCA_944392215.1. Lineage (GTDB taxonomy): Bacteria > Pseudomonadota > Alphaproteobacteria > RF32 > CAG-239 > CAZU01. Next base: position 5,027 of record CALXVX010000069.1, read on the forward strand.
AAAGAAATGGGCATCAAGATTACTTCTTGTTCAGATATATTTTTATCTGAGATGAGGGTAAATCATCCCCACACCAAGGTGATAGGAATTAGCGGCTCTAAGGGCAAAAGCACCAGTGCCAGTATGCTTTTTCATATGCTGAAAAGGCTTGGGTATAATGCTGCGCTGGGGGGCAATATCGGCAAACCGTTGATAGAGCTCTTGGATAAAGATTATGACTATGTGGTTTGCGAGTTTTCAAGCTATCAGGCAAGTGATTTAAGTGTTTCACCAGAGATTGTTATGTTCACAAACCTGTTTTCGGTGCATACGGATTGGCATGGTGGTCATGATAACTATTGTCGCGACAAAGTACACTTGGCCGCTCATCAGCAAAAGGGAGATGTTTGCGTGGTTAACGCCAACAATGCCCAGCTGGTTGAATACTGCAAGAACTTGCCCAATGTTGTCTATTATGGTGAAAACACGGGTTTCCATGCCAACGGCAAGGATTTGTACTATAAAGACGAGTTGTTGCTAAAGATAGATGACTTGCACATCAGCGGCAATCACAATATGGATAATTTGGCCGGTGTCATGACGGTGCTAAAACTTTTGGGTATAGATTTCAGAAAAGGAGCAGAAACGCTAAAGACGTTTGAGCCTTTACCGCATCGCCTGCAAAAAGTTTGTACGGTAAATGGCGTTTTGTTTATCAATGATAGTATTTCAACAGCGCCGGAGGCAGCCATCAGTGCCATGCAGAGCTTTGACGAGGATATGGCGATAATTTCCGGTGGTATAGAAAATAAGCAAGACTATACCCAATATGCGATGACGATTGAGCATAATCCAAAGGTGAAAATGGCCGTGACACTATTTCAGTGCGGCCCGCAGATAGCGGAGACTTTGCGCCGCATTGTCAAACGCCCTGGTTTCAAGTTGGTTGAGGCAGAAAATTTGGAAGAGGCAGTGAAACTTGCTTATGAAGAGATGCAAAGAGTCGGTGGCAAGTTGGTATTATTTTCGCCGACGGCACCAAGTTTTGGTTATTACAAAAACTTCATGGAGCGTGGCGAAGACTTCATCCGCATTGTAAAAGGGTTGAAGTAGAATAATATTTTCAGAAGATAAAAAAGGCTTGCTAAATAAGAATCTATGATGTAAATAGGTAAGCAACGCCGGTTTAGCTCAGTTGGTAGAGCAACGCATTCGTAATGCGTGGGTCGGTGGTTCAAGTCCACTAACCGGCACCATTTTTAAAGCGCCCCTTTTTAAGAGGGCGTTTTTTATTTTGAGAGGCGAAGATATTATCAAAGCAAAATTGATAGTATTCCCAAGAGGTTTTATTTTGAGGCTGAGGAGGAGAGGGCATTTTGAAGGTGCTAAAAAGCTTGATGTCGTCTTCTTCAACATCTTGGTAAGTGTAAGATTTTTTTGCCTTGTCCATAAGAAATCCTCCTAAAAAGAAAATAATTTTAATAACATATGGTTTTGATTTGGTCGCCGAGCCACGCATCAGCACCCTGATTGATAAAATTGCGAAAAGCTTTTATTTCAGGGATGTCTTGAGTGTTGAGCCAGTCACAAAGTTGCCAATCGGGCATATCGTTGATGTAGTCGCAAAAAGCCAAAACCAGATTGATTCTGCGGGCATAAGGGAGAGCATCATCCGTAAAGTTCACCTCAAAATAGGTAAACATATCAGCGGCAATATTTTTGAACTTTTGATTTTTAATAAACATAACGATTCATCCGTACAACAACTATACGGATGAATCTACGATAAAAGTATTTGAAGGGTCAAGATAAAAATATACGCTGTGCGTATCTTTTTAAATACGCTTAATCAAACCGACAACACGCCCTATAATACGACATTCGTCTATTGAGCGTTCATAGGTGCTGTGCTTTGGGTTGTCGGAAATAATTTTCAAGGTCTGCGGGTCGCTGTTGGGAATAAGCTCGATTCGCTTAATCGCTACACCCAGTCCGTCCCAAAGGGCAAAGACACCGGCCGGAGAGGGGATTCGCCCCTTGGCAGAGGTATCAACAATAACCTTGTCGCCGGTGGCAATAGTTGGGTACATGCTATCGCCCAAGGCCTCAATGATGTAGACATTTTTGGTCTGCACGTTCATCTCATTTAGGTATTCGGAAGGAATTCTCCAATTATCTTTAATACGGCGAGTAGAAAGGTTGTCGGCATTATAGTTATAAGAGATATCGTTTAAGAATCCGGTAGAAATATCCCAGGTATCTTTAATGTTGTCTTGAGAGATTGTGTTGCCAAACTCATCGGTTGTGTTGATGAGGTTTGCACCAGAGGCGTTGCCGCAACCGCCGTAGACGTCAATTTCGGGAATAGAGTTTTCTGGCTCGCGGTAAGCGCAGTCGGATTCGTTTTTGCTCAAGAACTGAACATCATCAGATAAACCGGAGTTAAAATCGAGCATACTGTCGAGTCTCACCCTGAGAATCGCTGCGGCCTTAGCTACTCTGTCTAAGGGGATAGCCTTTGTTTTGCCTGAGAAAAGTTCATATATGCGGCTTGGCGGCCAGCTCAAATCTTTTGCGAATCGGGAGGGGTTACTTCCGAGTTCTGTTAGTCTTTCTCTTAGCCAATTCCATCGTTGTTGCATAACTATGGCTCCTTATAAGTTTTTGTTTTTAATACGAAAAGAGTATCTTTTAAAATGCGTTTTGTAAATATACGAACAGTGTAGAAAAAAGCACTTGACTTGCCGATACGCAAATCGTATTTAATATATACTATAATAGTTATTAATATTTTATTTACAAGAGGAAAAATGCCATGAATACCGCAAAAACGCATTCAAATTGCCTGAAAAAGAAAGAAATTTCAGAGCCGTTGTTATGTCGGCGTCGCCTGCAAGATGTCAGAATTTGGCGTCATATCAGCGAAAAAGGGTTTGAAAGAGTAGCGGTAAGGCTATGCCAGGGATATAAATTCATCTGCTGGGGTGGCAGAATGAGAACATCATCTTGGTCAGAGAAAATATCTCGCAGTTACCATCAAGACGTAGACAGTTTCAATAACGATTCGCTGGATTATCTTATGCACTGCAAGAAAGATTATTTGCATTGGGCAGAGGTTTGCGAGCAAAAAGGGGTTAATCACAGAGCGGTGATGGAGATAATTTTTTTTGGCCGCAATACGGCAGAAGTAGAGAAGATGTTTCGGCATCGTCATGGCTGGGCGTTAAAGAATATGATGCAAGCCTTTGAATTATATAGAAAATAGCGAAAGTTATCCACAGGGCTTGACAAACGGGGAGAAAAGTTATACAAAAAACGTATACTAGAATTCGTATATCCTTTCGGGGAAAAGTTTTAATTTACCGGTGCCGATGTTGAAGGCGCCGGTTTTTTTATGCCGAATTTATCGGCAGGGGAGATTAAGAAAGAAGGGGAAGAATAATGACAACAAAAGCCGGAAGAAACAAGGTAATGGGAGGGAGCGTCGAAAAGTCTGACGCGATGATGGTCAACAAGAGAGAAAAAGGCAGCCCAAGGAAAATAAAAAAATCTGCCTCCGGGGAAGCAAAGACCATCATTGGGGAAGTCATTTCTTCCGGCCGCAAAGCACCCAAAAAGCGAGCTAAAAAAGCTGTTGAGCCAAAAGCAGAGGAGCTAAAGATAGAAATAGCTGAGGTTTTCAAACCTCTGTTGAGTGAAGCCTGGCGCGTAAAGTTTTATTATGGCGGCAGAGGCGGCGGTAAATCTTATGCTTTTGCAGACAGTTTGCTCCTTTTGGGGCGGCAAAAAAAATTGTTTATAGCCTGCCTGCGGGAGATCCAAGACAGCATCAAAGATTCGGTCTACAAATTGCTGTGTGATAGAATTTCTGCGTGGGGGTTAAACGATTATAAGATTTATGAAAACAGAATAGAAAACAAAGTAACCGGTACGCGCTTTATCTTCAGAGGCCTAAGAGATCAAGATATAAACAATATTAAATCTTTGGAAGGTGTGGATATTGCTTGGATAGAAGAAGCGCACACCATCACCAAAAAATCTTGGAACATCCTAAGCCCGACCATTCGCAAAAACGGCTCGGAGATTTGGATATCCATGAACCGAGAAGAAGAGAATGATCCTTTGTGGGTGTTGGTGGGCAGTAAACCAGATGAGCGAACTTTGGTACGCAAAGTGAATTATTATGATAACCCGTTTTGTCCGGAGGAGCTTAAACTTCAGGCTGAAAAATGCAAGCGTGAAAGTCCCGAGGACTATGAGCACATCTGGCTTGGCGAGCCGATAAGGCAGGGAAATTATAAGCTAATATCATCTCAAAGGGTTAAGGAGGCTTTTGTAAAAAAGATGGATTCTTCAACTTCTCCTTTGGTCATTGGGTTGGATATCGCTCGCTTTGGCGATGACAAGACTTCGTTCTGTTTCAGACGCGGCCGTTGGTGTATGAAATTTGAAACTTATAAAAAATTGGATAATGTGGAAGTCGCTAATGTCACCACCAATTTTATCCGCCAATACCAGCCCCATCGAATATTTATGGATGTCGGCGGGCAGGGAGCCGGTGTGTATGATATCTTGAAAGACCGAGGTTATGGTGAGATTATCCGCGGTGTCTATTTTGGGGAGAAAGCCCTAAACGACGAGCGTTATTATAACCGCCGAGCCGAGATGTGGGATGAGATAAGACAATGGCTGGACCAAAAGCCTCCGGTGGAGCTGCCGCCAGATGAAGAACTTTTGGATGATTTGACTTCCATCAATAAAAAATATGACCAAAGAGGCCGCCTGCGCCTGGAAGAAAAAGATGAGTTGAAAAAACGCTTAGGCCGTTCTCCCGACAAGGGTGATGCCTTGGCTCTCACTTTTGCCGAGCCGGTATATGACACCGGCCAACCGAGATTATACGGCAACGGGCAGGTGACATTGGAAGATTTATTTAAAGCACAATCAAGGAGTGTTGAATGGTAAAAGCAATAATGGACCGAGTTTTTATTCGGCTTGATGCAAAAGAAACCGCCACCAGAGGCGGTATTATTTTAACCGATGACCATGATTATGAGCGCACCATCGGCGTGGTCGAGAGTGTGGGGCCAAGCGTCAAAAGCGTCAAAGTGGGGGACAGAGTTTTGTTTCACGTTTTTGATGAGCTTCCCTCTTATGATCCTGATGTTGTTGTCGTGCGTGAGAATTCTTTACTAGGAGTATTTGAAAATGACTAAACAGCAAGAAGTTGAGAAATGGCTGAAAAAAATTTCCGTCGCGGAAAAAAAGTATAATGATTATTATGAACTGATAAAAGAGACCAGAGAATTTTACAAAGACAACAGGGGCATGAACCGCAGAGACGGACATTATAACATTTTTTGGTCAACGGTTGAAACACTCAAGCCTTTTCTCTATTTCAAACAACCCAAACCATATATTGAGCGCGGCAACAAATCTGCCAACAAGGCGGAGAAACTTGCCTGCGATATTTTGACCAAAGCGCTTGAGTGGGATTTGCAGCAATTTGATTTTGACAGCATCATAAAATATGCACGCAATGACTTTTTAATCAGCGGTTGCGGCATTATCTGGGAGAGATATCAGCCGGAGTTCAAACAAATTCCGGCCGCCTTTGTGCCGGATAAAACCATCGAGGTAAAAAGCTCCGAAAAAGTCATTTCCGAATATGTTAACCCGGAGCATTTTTTGGCAGATTGCGACCAAGTCGGCATTTGGGAAGATGTGAGCTGGATTGCCCGCAAGATTTTCATGACCAAACAAGAGGCCATAGATATTTTCGGAGAGGCCGCTTGTATCAATCTGGTGGAGGCAAATGAGAAAGACTATGAGAACAAAGAAGTTTGCATCTACGAGGTCTGGGACAAACCAAGCCGCAAAGTTTATTGGCTGGCCAAAGAAAAAACGGATGACTTTTTGAAAGTTGCAGAAAATCCCTTGCGCGTAAGCGGATTCTTTCCATGCCCGAAACCGATTTTTGCCACCCTGACCAACGACAGCATTATTCCGGTTCCGGACTATTGCCTGATAAAGGAATTATTAAGTGAGCTCAACGGGATAAATACCAGAATGCGCCTGACCATGCAGGCCTTAAAAGTAAGTGGTGCTTATGATAATTCTTTTCCGGAATTGGCTGGTATTTTGAACAAGGATGTCACTTTGGTTGCCGCCAAAGATTTCCAAAGATTGAAAGATGCCGGCGGCTTGAAGGGAATTTTGGATTTTGTTCCCATTGAGCAATATATCACGGCCTTAGAGCAGTTATCCGCTCGCCGCCAAGATGTCATTACTCAGATTTATGAAGTCACCGGAGTTTCAGACATCATGCGCGGCAGTGCCAACAGCAGTGAGACTGCAACCGCCGTCACCAAAAAGACCAACTTCGGCACCTTGCGCAATCAAGACCGCCAAAATGATATGCAACGCTTTATCAAAGATTTGTTTGCCATCAAGGCAGAAATTATTTGTGAGCAGTTTTCAGCCCAGACATTGCTTGCCTTTCTTCCGGCAGAAAACCGTGAAACACCGGAGGCTTTGGCCGCGGTTGCTTTGCTCAAAGATGAGAAAATGCGAGGCATGTGCCTGGATATTGAAAACGATAATGTTTTCAATGCCGATGAAGAGGCTAAAAAGATTTTAGAAGGCATCAAATCCATCAACGAGTTGGTCGGAGCGGCGTTGCCAAACGTGAGCCAACAGCCGTTGTTGCTGCCGCTATACAAGAGCATGATAGAAGCTGTTTGCGCAGCTCTGCCGAAAGCACGTCCGTTTGAGGCGGTGATAGAAAAAGTGTTTAACGATGTTGCCGCCGAGCTTTCCAAGCCAGATAAGCCTCAGCCAAATCAGCAGTTGCAAATAGAGCAAGATAAATTGGTCATAGAAAGAGAGAAAAATCAGCTAAAATCAAGAGAGCTTGATATCAAGGCCAAGAGCGAGGAAGCCAAGTTGCGGCTGACCGAGCAAGAGATGAGATTGCAAAGCGGTCTAAAAGTTCAGCAGCTCTCAGACGAAAGGAAGAAACAGGCAGACAAAAGCGATCCGGTTGTGATTCATGAGAAAGAGCCGTTGCCGGTACCATCCAAGAAAGTAGATACCAACATCAGCACCGGCCTTGTCAAAGGATTTTAGGAGCAAAGCCAATGACCATCAAAAAGAGCAAATTAACTTTTGAGGATATATTAGAAGAGTTGGAAGAGGCCAGAAAGTTGGCGGTTCAGAATGAATCGCCGACAGCGGCCATTTCAGCCTCATTGGGCAAGGCAAAGGTTTTGGCGCTGATAAATGATAAAATTGCGGCAAAACCGAGCACGGAAGACGCCTACAAACAAATTTTGGTTGAATTTATTTAGAGCATATCGGCGTTTTATAAAAAAACACCGACTAAAATAGCAAAGGATAAAAAATGGGAATATATACTAATTCATTCGGAGAGACACCCGAAGAACAAGAAAAACGTCGCCAGCATTTATATCAAGTATACGATGCATCAGTTAAGAAAAACGAGCAACAGACAGCTTATAAAGATACCCCTCAAGATCAAATGACACGGGAAACAAATAATAATGAAATAGGGAGTAAAAGTATACAACATAACAATAACTCAGCATTAAAAGAAAACACTACAAACAACATCCATAATTTTGCCTCTCAAATAAAAAACGCAGCAGAGGCTATGAGTAATGAATATTTTTTGATGCATAAGCATAATTATAAAAACTTAGATGATTATTATCATTGTAAGGCTAATTATAATGCGACGAAACAAGGAGTTTTTGGAAAAGCAACTTCTCATATTTTAGGCACGGGAAAGGAAGTTGTTGACTTAGTACGAAATACAACATATAAAAGAATGCCAATACAAAATGCCATTAAAGACATGAACCATGATTTAAATATTAATCAAATAGGTAGAAATAGAGCTGATAAAAATATTGGTATTTCTGCCCAAGATGCGTGTGCGGATTTTAGATGGAAAAATCCTAAATTACCAGAGGAATATTGGTGAATATGATATCAATAAGAAAAATTCTGAACATCATAGTTGTTATATTTCTGATAACTATCATGGTAACTCCGTTGTTGGGAGTTCTGTATATCTTTTTTAATGATAAAGGAGCCTGTTTGGAAACAGGAGGTGTTTGGGATGAAGAAGAAGGCCGTTGCCGACAAGATTGTTTGGTTTGGAACAAAAAATTCGGATGCATTGAATTAACAGCAGAACAAGTCAAAAAAATGGAAAGTTGTCGTTCAATAAATAAACATTGCCTTTCAATTGATGACTTTTTTGTTATTTGTCAAAACAACAACAAAGCTTGGAATTTAGATAACAAAAGTTGTCGTTTTGAGTTTAAAATATCTGAGTGTGGAAAGCTTTCAGGACATTGGCAATACCCTTCTTTATGTAAAGAGTAATAACATAATAAAGCATCAAACAAAGAGAGCGTATCGGCGTTTTTTATAAAACGCCGATATTTTTATGCGGAGAATCAGATGTATTTCACCAAAGAGTGGACGGACAGCTTGCTGCTGCCAGATGGTTCGGTTGTTTCATCAAACGCCGGGCTTGACAGATATTTGCGGGACAACGATTTGTCCCTCTCACAAGATTATTCCGAGGCCTGGCTGCAACAGCGGCGTCGGCATAACGAAAAAGTTCAGAGAGAAGAGCTTTTCTCTGACTTCATTCATAATTATAAAAGGAGTATTTGGAAATGACCAGTGAACTAAGAAAAGAATTAGAACGTCAATATGACCGGGCAGTAGCTGAAGCCGCCAAAAAAGAGCAAGAGCAGCAAATTTGCCCACCGGCAGAAGATGAATTTTTGCTTCCGCCGCGGTCATATAAAAAAGAATATGCGGAATGCTTCAAGTCTCTTCCGCCCGAGATGCGCAGGTACCTGCATGAACGGGAGAGCGAGACCGAGAAAGGATTTTCGCGCTTAAATAATGAGCTCAACAATCGCCGCTGGTTGGATGATGCCTTCAGTGCTCGTTCTGCCAGATTAGGGCGCTTGGGAATTTGCAAAGCCAAAGATTGGGTAGAAACCATGGCCAAAATAGATGACGACCTGGAAAAAGACCCGTTTGGCACCTTGCAAACTCTGGCCAAAGCTTATGGCGTTCATTTGGGAGCCCCCATCCAACCAACCGCAGCAGTAGATGTTGCGCCGTTGTTGGAACGGCTTGAGGAGCTAAACAGCAAATTCAGCCGTTTTGTAGACGAGTTCAGAGCCAAAACCATAGAGGAAGAGCAGATTGCCGAGAGCAAAAAAGCCAAAGAAGCTTCGTTTTCTCCCAAAGGCAAAAACTCCAACCGTGATTTATCCAAACTCACCACGCGTGAGGTTTTGGAGCTAAAGTTGGCAGACTACGAATAAGTCTTTTGATTTTTTAACCCTAAATTTTTAAGTAAAAGGAAAATAAATGTCTAATCCTGATTTTGATGATGTCTTAACATCGACGATTGCCAGCCGCTCAGGTCAGTTGGCTGACAATATGACAAACAACAACGCTCTTTTGCGTCGCCTAAAGAGCAAAGGAAAAATCCGTCCGATTTCAGGCGGTTCCAAAATTGTGGAAGAGCTGGAGTACGGCGAAGGAGATCTGACTTGGTATTCAGGTTATGATACCATTGAATACACACCCAAACAGTTGTTTACGGCGGCAGAATACAGCCTCAAACTCTGTGCGGTTCCGGTAGCCATTTCCGGTGAGGATCTTTTGAAGAACTCCGGCAAAGAACGCATTGTTGATCTTTTTGAGAAACGTGTAGAAAACGCCATCAAGACCATCGGCAACAAAATGTCTGCCGCCATCTACAGCGATGGTACCGGTTCTTCCGGTAAGGAGATTGGCGGTCTGGCCTTGTTGGTAGCCGATACCCCGACCACCGGTACTGTTGGCGGCATTAACCGTGCCACAGCAGGCAATGAGTTTTGGAGAAACAAATCCACTCAAATGACCGAGGCCTTGAGCACCGACAACATCCACGCCGCTATGGATAAGATGTATATGTCTCTCTGCCGTGGAACCGACAAACCCGATTTGATTATCTGCAACAACGACATTTACGGCATCTATGAAGCAACCTTGTTGCCGCAACAGCGTTATTCAGACAACAAATTGGCTGACGCCGGTTTCACCAGCATCAAGTTCAAAGGAGCAGATTTGATTTGTGATGGCGGCCAAAACGGTCATTGCCCGAATGATAAGATTTACTTCTTGAACACTGACTATTTGTATCTGCGTCCGCACAAAGACAGAGATATGAAAGTCATCGGCGGTGAGCGTATGGCAGTTAACCAAGATGCTTTGTATAAGATTATCGGTTGGGCAGGCAACATGACCATGTCCAATGCTTCTTTGCAAGGTGTTCTGATTAACAAGACAGCCTAGAAGCCATAAAAATTCGTGCCGTTGAGGAAACTTGGCGGCACGAGCTTTTTCTTGTAAAATATATTTTCCAAAAAATCATTATACATACCTCCATAGAAGTTAATGAAAAGGTAATTGAACATAAGCCCGGTAGCTAAAATAAGAACGCCGGGCATTTTTTTATTTATAACAGAAAGGAAAGAATTATGGACATGGATTTTCCCGCATTTGAGTATTTGGCTCGTAGCACTAAACCGGAAGAAGGAGTTTGCGCCCGCTTTTATGACCGCAGCATCAAAACCGATAAAATAGATGCACACGGTTTTCCGATTTTTGAAGATGTGTGTTTCTGCGAGATACGTATAAGAGATAACAACTCTGAGATTTTTGACCAGCCGGCCACGGAAGAAAAGATAAAACGTTTTCCGGTTGAATATGCCAGATACCAACTGGCCAAAAAACAGGCACAAACCGGCACGCCGCTGGAGCAATTTGCCTTTTTGAGCCTGGCAGAGGTAGATTCTCTAAAAAGCCGCGGCATTTTTACGGTAGAGGCCTTGAGCGAGATGGATATGGACAAGGCTGAAAACTTAGGTATTAGCCGGGAGAAAGAATTGGCGGATAAATTCATGCAACAGGCCTCCGGCAACAAAGGGCTGGTGGCTTGGCAAGAGACTGAAGATAGGTACAAGACCAAGATAAAGAAACTGGAAGCAGAGGTAAGGAATTTGCGCGCAGCACTTAAAAAAGGAGAACAGGAATGAAGAATATTTTACAAATTTGCCAAGAGGCAGCCAGTTTGGTTGCCACACAGAAGCCACAAGATTTGTTCAATGAAGACAGCCAACAAGAGGCTATATTTTTAAGCGTTGCCAAAGACACTTTAGATAGCCTTTTAAGATATGGAGATTGGCAGGAGCTAACCAAAGAAGGAGAAATCAGAACCATAGAGGGCAAGACCAATTATTTGTTGGCAGATTATTGTCCTGATTTTTATAGCCTGATAAATAACACGGTTTTCATCAAAGACACTGCAGAAAAAGTTGTTGGCGCCATCACGCCGGAACAGTGGATGAGAGAAAAGTATTTCAATGTTCCCTCTCTTGATTTGAAGTTTAAAATCCAAAACGGAATGTTCAAGTTTTTAACACCGCCGCCGGGAAATTTGCGCATTGTTTTTCAGTATCGTTCGGCAGGAATTGTTTATGAAGGAGGTGGTGATTTTTGCGGAGAAGAAAAATCGGTTTTAAGTAAAAATACGGATATCCCTGTTTTTGATGAATATTTGGTCAAAAAAGGCATTGTTTGGCGTTGGTATCGCCGTAACGGCATGCCCTATGAAGAAGAATACAATGAATATGAGCGAGAAGTAAAAAATCGTTTTGCCTCCGGGCTGGCAACCAAAGATATCAATCTGGCGGCAGGAATTTACGATGGCAGATTAGAAGGAGTGGTAATCAATGCAGCAAAGAGCAACTAACCGAGGCAACACCTCCACCAACTATACTTTGCCGGCTCCGATCGGCGGCCTAAATGTGAGAGACAGCCTTGATACGATGGATGAAAAAGACGCTATCGTGATGGATAATTATCTTCCGACAGAGACTAAGGTTTTGCTGCGTAAAGGTTATACTTCTTATGCTGTGCTGGGGGCCAAAATACACACGCTGATAGAGTATAAGAAACCATCATATGAGCGTTTTTTTGCCTGTGGCGGTGGTAAGGTGTGGGACATCAGCAGTAAAGAAAACATAGAAGAAATAGCCTTAGGCTTTAACAATAATGATTGGCAATATTGCCAGTTTAAGGATCGTCTGATTTTGGTGAATGGCTATGACAAGCCGCAGACTTTTTATGTGAGCGATGGCGAAGAACATTGGGAAGAAGCCGCATTTGAGGGCAGCAATTTGTTATCACAAAAACTCATCAATGTAACGGTGAGCAAACAACGCCTATTTTTTGTGGAGAAAGGAACGCTTTCTGCCTGGTACAGCCAAGGCGCTGGAGAAGTACAGGGAACGCTGGTAAAATTTGATTTATCGGCAATTTTCAAAAAAGGCGGAGAGCTCTTAGCAGTAGCTTGTTGGACACAAGATGCCGGGCAAGGCATGGATGACTTAACCGTGTTTATCACCAGCGAGGGAGAGGTGGCGGTTTATACCGGCAATGATCCGGGCGATGCCTCAGATTGGAGTTTAAGAGGAGTTTATCAGATGAGCAGGCCGATAGGATATCGTTGTACCATGCAATATCAGGGAGATATCGTGATTATATCAGAGGATGGTTATATTCCGATGTCTAAAGCCTTGTCATTAGACAAAGCCAATGCCTCACAAGTTTCTTTTTCAGACAAAATAAGAGGGCTTGTGCTGGAACGCACCAAAACCGGCCGCAATAAATTTGGTTGGCAATCGGTTATTTATGGGCGTGGCGGATATGCCGTTTTTAATGTTCCGGTGTCAGAACAGTTTGAGCAACACGTTGTCAATGTTAACACGGGAGCTTGGTGCAGATTTACGAACATCAGAGCCTTTTGCTGGGGGTTATTTCAAAATCGACTATACTTTGGTTCGGATGAAGGTGTTTTTCTGTTTGATGAAGGCTATGCGGACAATGGTACCCACATTTGTGGGGTGGTAGAGCAGGCCTATAGCAATTTGGGCAATCCGAATTTAAAAAGGATACAGCTGATAAATCCACGGACCAAGTCATCGGTAAAATATGCTTTGGTGGTTTATACCAACATGGATTTTGATAGCCAGGATAGAGGCTATGCAGAAAACATAGGCGCAAGCGGGATTACCAAATGGGATAAGGTTTCGTGGAGTTCGCTTGCAAAACCGATAGGAACTAAATGGGCCACTTTGAAAGGTAAGATCCGCTCTCAGTGGATAGGTAATTCGGCCACTGGCTTCAAGGCCAGTGTAGTTTTTAAGACCAAAACCAGAGGCAACTTGATAGAATGGTATGATACGGGGTTTCGCTATGAACAAGGAAGCAGCATCTTGTAATGTTATTTTTGATAAAAACAATATCATCACCAACTGGGTGTGTGACAATTTAAAAAGTGGCAATAAATGGTTAGGAGAGCACTTAACCATAGGTTTTACGCAGGGAGATAGATTAATCGGAGGGCTGATTTATCATGATTGCCGTCCCGGACACGATGTCTGGTGGACGATTTATACGAATGATAAACATTGGTGCACCAGAAAGATACTTCGTTTTGTTTTTTCGGTAGCGTTTGATTATTTAGGCTGTCGGCGTATCAGCATTTTAACCAGTGTAAATAATAAGGAATGCTTAAAATTGGTTTCAAAACTAGGTTTTAGGCAAGAAGGTCTGCTCAAAGAATACGATGATGGCGGCAGTGATGTCGCCCTCATGGCTTTACATAAACAATTTTCAAAATTCTAAGGAGAAAAAAATGTCAAAAAGTGTAGGAAAATTACTTGGGGTTGGTAATGCCAAAACCGGCTATTATGGATCAGAACAAGATGTTCTCAAGTACTTAAATGATTATGATACATCGCAAACAGACAGTGCCTATAGCAACATGGCAACGCTTGGTAACCAGATGACGACCGAGTTGTCTAATCGTCCGGGCTATGTATATTCGGTGAATGGTTCAGATGATGCGGCTAGAAGAGCAGAAACAGCAACCTACCAAAGTGCAGTGAGCCAAATTACACCTCAGTTTGACAGCCGCCGCCGGCAGCTGGAAACTCAGTTGCAAAATCAGGGCTTGTCCGTTGGCAGTGAGGCCTACCAAAGCGCCATGAACAATCTGGAGCAACAGCAAAATGATGCTTATACGCAGGCAGCTTATCAGGCTATTCAGCAGGGACAAAATGCTTATACCAATAGCCTGAATAATCAGATTGCCGCCGGAAATTTCCAGAATTCAGCACAGATTTTGCCTGTTAATGAGATTTTGAGTTTGCTTTCAAACAGCAAGAGCGGATACGATGTGGCAATGGATAAATATAACGTTGCCAACAAGGCAGATTTAAGAAGCTCTGCAGCCAGTGAAGCAAATACTAATGCTCAAAATTCAGCAGGCTGGAATGTTATTAATGCCGGATTGGGTGCTCTGTTTTCAGATGAGGACTTGAAAGAAAATATTGTAGAAGTCGGGCGTTTGTATAATGGCCTGAAGGTATACTTATTCACTTATCGCGGAGATACAGTACCCCATATCGGCCTGCTGGCTCAAGAGGTTGTACAAGTGCGTCCAGAGGCGGTAAGTGTTGAGAAAAACGGCTACATGAAAGTAAATTACGCTCTTGCTTGTCGTTAAATTTTTGATTTGACAGCAGCCCAAAGGAGGTTATACTCAAACCATATTTGCAAGAGTTTCAAAATAGGAGCAGGTTATGACATACATCTTTGCAGAACTATTGGGTAGCTTGGCCTTAAGCGGTGTTATCCGGGCGTTAATATTGTATTTATATAAAAAATATGATGGAAAGACCCACTGGGTAATAGCTAACATAAGTACAGCGATTTTGCGTACCTTATTTGTGGTGCCAAGATTGCTGAGCAGCCCATATGTTGTGCTGGATATATCGGTTATGCTTGTAATCTACTTTTTGGAACAGCTGGTATGGTTTTTATATGACTATATCCAACAGCGCCGAGGCAATAAGGCAGCCAGCTGGGGCTTGATATTTGGCATTATCATCGGCGGTGTCTTGTGGCTGTTTGTTTTAAGACTGCTCACTTTTTATGTAAGTAGCATATTAATGTCTGTCTAGATTGTACATAAACTAAATAATAGCCGTCGAGCTAAGGTTCGGCGGCTTTTTTTATAAGAGGAAAAAATGCTCAAAAAGTATAGATTAGCTATATTTTTCGTAGGGCTGATAATATTATCCATAGTTTCTCTCCTAAAGCCCGAGGCGGCAGAAAATGTCGCCCGGGCATTTTTATTATTATGGGGGATGGGATGATAAAAAAAATATTATTGGTCACGATGCTATGCATAGTCAGTTACGCCTTGGGACGCTCACATGCCAAGGAGGAAATCATCACCGAGCAGGTGGAGGTAATCAAATATGTTGAGAAAGAAAGAGAAAAAATACATTCTCGTCCTAACGCTGACAGGTCTGCTTTGCTTGCCCTCATGTACGCCGACAAAATGTAAGGTAAGTTGTCCGGCATATCCGATAGCCGGCAGCAAGGTGGCAAGAGAGCTAGAACAAGTAAGTGGAGAAGAATATCCCAACACCTGGGAGTGGCTGGGAAGAATAGATAAACTGCGGCAAGAGTTAGAGCTCTGCCGCTAAATTTTAATATAAGGAGAATAAAAAATGCCGTACGACAGTGAAGGAAATTTCACCCGAGTTCACAATTGGGAAGATGATAGGATAAACGATATAGACATTGTAACAGATCATCACGATGAAGAAGATGACAACTTTGCCGATGGGCTCAGCAGTTGTTTCTTGCGAGATGGTCGCAGTGCCATGAAAGGAGATATAAACTGTGCCGGTTTCAAAATTAAGAATGTTGGCAACGGAACTTTGAGTGGAGACGGAGTAAATCGTGGACAATTAGATGAAACGATAAATAATTTAGAGGCAGCAATTTTATCAGCTGCCAACAAACTATTTAAGCTTGGGGACATAAAAACTTCTCTGCAAACATCAAATCATGACAATTGGTTTTTATGTAATGGTCAGGAAATATCAAGAACAGACTATGCCGAATTATTTGATATGATAGGTACAAATTTTGGAGCCGGAGATGGTGTAAATACATTTAACTTGCCAGATTATCAAGGAAAATTTTTGCGAGGCTTGGGAGGAGATTCTGAAAGTGATTTTTATACCACGCAAGAAGAAAGTTTGCCCGATATAACAGGTACCGCTGGAAAAATTTTCAATGGTGTCAATATTAACAAATTAACGGCAACGGGAGCATTCAAATCATCAACCACCACAACGGGAACCGGAGCAGATGCAAATTTCTCAGATACAATTATTGATTTGGATTTTAAGGCATCAAATTCCAACAAAATTTACACAGGAACTCATGTAACGCCGATTAACCAAGCGGTAAATTACTTTATAAAAGTAAAAGAGGAGGCCTAAATAATGACAGGTATATTGAACAACAACGGGATAATCGTTCGCAAAGGAGATAGTTTTGCAATTGCAATTCGTTTTAAAACCGAACAAGGAATGTTAGATATCAGCGGCGCAAAAATAAAAATGGATGTCAAAGACATGGACGATAAACTCCTTTTTAGCAAAGCCGGACAAATCACAGATGCACTTAATGGATTGGCAGGTATAGAGTTAACGCCGCAAGACACTAATTTAGATGCTGGAGATTATAAAACCGACATTCAAATAACTTATGCCGACGGGCAAGTGCATACTATTTTCCCACAGGATATTAATAAGGTTGCCTACTTTAGGGTAACCAGCCAGGTAACGGAGTAGATAACATGAATGATAAATCAGAATTAGCCGTTTTTGACGGATATAATAAGCAAAAGATAGAAGTTATGTTCCAAGAAGAGGCAAATTTAGAAGTAAAGATGCCTCTTTTTTATGTCAATTCCGGCAAGAAGGAGTTAGAAGCCTATGTCGAAAATAACTCTAAACCAGAACTGACTGAATATACGATTTCCAAACAAGAAGAACTAAGTATGGCGGTAGAAGAAGTCCATAAGCCGGAATTGAAATCATATACGGAATCACGCAAAGAAGATATTTTGTATTATGTTGAAAGCACCAGTAAGCCTGAAATTGACGATTATGTTGATGCAGAAGTAGTCCCGCACAGCACATTGGCACAAAGTTCGGCAGCGGCCGCCTTATCTAGCGAGCAGGCAGCCAAAGTCTCAGAATACAATGCCAAGGAATCAGAAACATCAGCGGCGGCAAGTGCGGCAGAAGCCAAGCAATATCGAGATGAGGCAGAAGAGATAATTCGCCCCGTCCAGGCAACGGAAGATAGTTTGGGGCTTGCAGAAATAGCGACAGCAGAAGATGTTGCGGCGGGGGTTAATGATACAAAGTTTGTTACCCCTCTAAAAGCATCTGAGTATTATCAAAGCAAAACAGCAGCTAATTCTGAGTATGAAAGTATTCAAAGTACATTAGCACAAAAGGCCGACAAAAGTGAGCTATTTTCAGCCGGCAACATAGGCGACATCAAGTATACATCAAGAACAGATGTGCCAAACGGCGGTGCTTGGTGTGACGGTGCTGAATATACAAAAGCAACTTTTCCTGATATATATCAGATGTTGGTGGACGGCAAGCTTAGCTCAACAGACTTTACTACATTTGATAACTCAGTATCAACAAATGGTTCTTGCGGATTTTTTGCGCTGGATACAACCAACGAAAAATTCAAAGTGCCTTTGCTAAAAGATGTGTATATAAAAGCCGGACAATCTTCGTCAATTTTTGGTGCCGAAAGCCTTCCGAATATTACGGGTACTGCTCCGTCTGTCGGTATAGCAAGTGATAGTAGTATTGTTAAGTATAGCGGTTCATTTGTTTTCAAAGATGATGGAACATCTACAAAGATAGGTACTGCATCATCTGCTTCTCATACTACCTATACTGATTTCAATGCCTCTCTTTCATCATCAGTCTACCAAGACGGAGCAAAAGTAAACCCTGATCATGTTGTTTACAGAGCCTATGTAGTCCTTTATTCGTCGTCAACAGAGGCAAGCGTTGCCCAAACCGAGGAGTTTATGGCAGCTCTTGCTGGCAAGGCTAATGCAGATATGAGTAATGTGGATGCTGTTTGGGCAAGTAGGGCAAGCAAACCAAGTAACAGATATGTTGATTTTGCGATACAAGCAACTTTAACAACGTATACAGCTCCGGCAAATGGAATGTTTCATTTAGTAAGGAGGGTGTCATCAAATGGTTTTGACCAATTAACAAATAGAAGAACAAAAGAAAGAAGGTGTTGTGGCAACAATACATCTATATGGACCTATGCAATGTTATCCATTGATGTTGAAAAGGGCGATGTTGTCGAACACGCATATAGTGGAACAACAAATACAACATACAATAATTTTATCAGGTTCTATTATGACGAAGGAGCAGAATAATGTTTTTAGGTTACCAAGAAAATAATGGTGTTGAGTTTATCGCAAGTGTCAGCAAAACTCGTGGGGAGCTTGAAAACAATCTTTTTGTTAAGTACACGAGGATTGAGGAAAGCGATGAGGATTGGCAGCTAATTGACGGATCTTGGAGAGTTGGTGGTTTGACTACAGAGGAATTATCAGCTCAAAAGCGCTCAGAGCGCGATACTATGTTAAGGTCTACAGATGTCTATATGTTGCCAGATTTCCCTATTAGTGACGAAGAAAGAGAACTTTACAGGCAATATCGGCAGTATTTAAGAGATTTTCCGGCGATAGAAGGTTTCCCAGAAATTGGGGTTATGAGTTTCAAGGAGTGGCAACAATGGATTGGGGATTGATAGCAGGTCTGGCGGCCTTGGCCGGCGTTTTTATGAACTTTGTTCGCATCGGCCACTGGCAAGGCAGCATAGAAAGTCGGGTTACATCTTTGGAGCAGGCATCAACAAATGCTCTGACCAAGTTTGACGCGATATCACAGGTTTTGGATAAGAATACGGTTATCTTAACCGAACTTAAAACAAGGCTGGATTTGATTTTTGATGAAAAAAGAGGGAGGCGCCTGCAATGATAGAGATAAGAAAAGCCTCCGAGCGCTTAGCAATGCACGAGGGGGTGAGGTTGCAACCTTATTTCTGTACCAAAGGTAAGCAGACCATAGGGGTGGGGAGAAATATAGATGACAATCCCATCACTCCCAAAGAGGAAAAAGTCATTGGCGATTGGCGGCACGGTATCACAAAAGAGGCCGCCTTTTTTTTGCTTCGTCACGACATCAATCGGGTTGTGGCCGAATGCGAGAAACATATCCCTTTTTGGAAAAAATTGGATGATGAGCGGCAATATGCGCTGATGGATATGGCTTTTAACATGGGAATAAAAAGACTGCTTGGTTTCAAGAAGATGATGGCATTTTTAAGCGTTGGCAATTATCGGCAGGCGGCGGTGGAGTGTTTGGCTTCACGATATGCCAAAGAGGTAGGCCGCCGCGCCAAACGAATTGCCAAGACAATAGAAACAGGGAGGTTTGAAGTATGATGAATATGTTGTTTGCCATATTTTATGGTTTGATAATGGGCTTTTGGCGGCGCTGGTTTGGCGGTGGTTTTGCCGATAAATATAAATGGCTTGGCAACAGAGGCCTGCAAGCAACAATCGGTATCTTTTTAATGATGCCGATTTTTTTATATCGCTTGGATAGCTGGCTGAACTGGCTGTTGGCGATAGTTTTTGCTGTGTATTTATATGCGCAGTTCTGGAGCCGGGGCCATGGTGCCTGTTTTGATATCGGTCGTGATGAAAATCCTTCCATGTCAGCAGTTGAAAGGTATAATGAACGGTGGTATCACTTATTCTGCGATTGGCTACTACCAGAAAGAAAATACGGCTTTGCCTATGACTTCGTGTACATGTCCTTGCGCTATACATGCCCGCTGGTACCAATGGCGTTATTGGATTGGCGAATTTTACTCATAGGTTTAAGCGTCAGCCCGATTTATGCTTTTTGCCACAGCCTTGGCGAAAGAGAGAGTTGGTTATTGGAGAATGCTCCAGAATGGCTAGATAAACCAGTCAAATGGGCAGAACTGGCAACGGGTTTTGTCTTTGGTTTTGGAATGTGGATGATAAGATAATAAAAAAGCCCTCACTCTTGTGAGGGCTTTAAAGTCTACTTTTTAGCCATTTTAGGCTCTTTGCTTTGAGCAAACATCGACTTGTAAGATGTCTGCAAATCGGCCACAACTTTTTTAAAGTTCTTAAGGTCAGTCCCCTTTAAGTTTTCTCCCGTAGCGGCTCTGATGGTCCTTGGATTTACACGGCGTCCATTTTTCACAACCTCGTAGTGCAGGTGAGGTCCCGTAGAGCGTCCGGTACTGCCGACATAGCCGATAACCTGTCCTTGCTTAACTCTAACACCAGGTCTAATGCCTTTAGCAATACGTTGCATATGCCCATAAGCGGTTGAGAATTCGGAGTTGTGTCTGATTTTTACATAATTGCCGTAAGAACCATTATATTTTGCAACCTGGACGACACCATCACCGCCGGCAAAAATTTTCGTGCCTCTCGGAGCGGCATAGTCAACACCCCAGTGAATTTTAGTCTGCCTCAAAATCGGATGATATCTCTTTCCGAAAGGAGAAGATATTCTAGCATTTCTAAAAGCAAGAGGCTTTTTGTCCAAGGTTTTTTTGAGCGCCTGTCCTTTTTCGGTGTAATAATCAACATTGCCTTTTTTGTCTTTGAAACGATACATGGCAATCTTATCTTTGCGGAGAATGAGTGCGGCATAGAGAATATTACCGGATCTCACCATTTCGCCGTTTTTATCAATATAGTTTTCATAAATAATCTCGAACCGATCGCCCTTTCTTAAATCTCTGCGGAAATCGACGGCATAATTAAATATAGCGACAAAATTGTTAACAACGCGATTCGGCACGCCTTTGTTGCGCATAGCGGTAGAAATAAGCCCGTCAATGGATCCCGAAGCACTGTTGACCTCTTCTATCAGTTCATCTTTATCTTTAGCAATGTTAACCTGTCCATTTTCATCAAAAGCAGCAACGATTCTTTCCCCGGCCGCTGGTTCGATGGTAAGGCTGTTAAATTGGACAATTTCCTGAGAGCGGTTATTGACGGTAACATTGGCAGAAAGTTTTTGACCTGCGCGCAAATCCCGTGGATCATAATATTTTTTGAGAGCATAAAAAACATCATTGGCTTGTTCACGGTCCAAACCAAGATCACTCAAGATAGAGATGAGGGTATCACCTTTTTGAACGGTGATTTCCCTATCAACATCTTTTTGGCTCACGAGCGAGCTGACCATAGAAAAGAGAGACTTAATATTGTCAACGGAATCCTCCGGATATATGGTTTGCGGGTCGGAGAGATTATTAACAACATTATTTTCAATCATAAGATAATCAAGACGTTCTTCCCTAGAAACGGAGGCTTCCACTTGATTATTAGTAAGAGAGAGAATAAAAGCAAAAGTAACGGCCACAGCATAACCGATTGTTATAATTTTTTGGCGATTTTTATGCCTAAGGTTTATATATTTTAATATTTGCATAAATTTTCCTTTTTAAAACATGTAGTTTTGGCATAGCCGCTATTTTTTTGCAAATTAAAATTCATCCTCGCAATATAATCCCCCTCCACAAAAATATAAAGCATTTTGTAAAGGTTATGTGCATAAACAACATAGTAATAACAAGTTATGAAAAAAATATAAATAAAACTGAAAAAAAAGCTTGCTTTTATAATTTTTGTTGTTTATAAGAGAAAACGCCCGAGGGGGTGTAGCTCAGTTGGTTAGAGCGCCTGCCTGTCACGCAGGAGGTCGCGAGTTCGAGCCTCGTCACTCCCGCCACTTATAAAAAAGCCGTCGAATGAGACGGCTTTTTAGTTTTAAAGATGTTTTTGAGGCGAGAAGGAGCGACCTCGGTCGCGAGCTCGAGGATAAAATCAACCGTTGCTCCGGTTGATTTTACCGCAAGAGGCGTAAGCTTTCTTGCTTGAGTGAGCAAGCGAAACAAGTCGGACTTGTCGCGCGACCATAAAATCTCAGAATCCTCGTGCAGCAACAAAAAACTATATGCAACAAACCATCATCACCTCAATGCAACAGTTTTTTTCCTTGCCAAAAGAACCTAAAGCAACTATCCTTACCAACAAAGACAAGGAGAAACAATAATGAGCGAAAATAAAGAAGCGGAAAACAAACCGGGTTTATTGAAACGTATTGTATTGTCAGCCTTAAAATCTCCGATTAATACAGTTTTATTGGTATTACTTTTATACTTTGGCCTAAAAGCCTATGCATTTGACGGCACCTTGCTTGACAAGCTGACAGCTTTTGGTGTTTTGGCGCTATGGATGTTTTGGTTTATCGCCAAACATATGTTGATCATATTGGTGCTGTTGGTTTTGCTTGGAGGCAGCGCCTACTTTTATTATGAATATGCGCACCAGCAAGAAAAAGAATGTGAGAGAAATGGAGGAGAGTGGAACGACCAAACCAAAACCTGTGAAGAAAAACAGAGTTTTTGGAGCTACATTGAAGAACTATGGGCAGAATATAAAACAAAAAAGTAAAAATGATATTTGTTAGCGGAATTTTAAGAGCCGTTGTATTACCCTGGCAGAGATAAGAGGAGAGAACAATGGAAGAGCTGAAAAAGAAAAAAGGAATTTTGAGCAAGATAAAATCTCTGGTAGCCAAAACCGGACGCAACATCATTTGGCGTGGCCGCCCCAAGGATAATGAGATATCAGAAAAGATAGCGCAAAAGATTCAAAAAAGCTCTTATGACTTCAGTATAATGAAGCGACAAGACACTTTTACCCCGCCGTATTTAAGCCTAGCAGAACAGCTGCAAGTAGATGATGATCAGATTTTTAAGGCAGCGGCTTATAACATGGCTAATATTGCAATTTCTCGAAAAAAATACGCACAAGACATTCAAAATATTTTCAGTGACTATCTACAAAAAGAAGGAATGCCTGAAGTTCGCCGAGATTATATCAAGAGAAAACAACTAGAAATCATCAAAAAGAAAAAATAAAAAGAGCCGCCTGCGAGGGCGGCTCCTTAGCAATAGATGTCTATTTTTGTACCGGAGCGGTAATGGTTTTACCTTTGAGGTCATATTTGGTAACCTTGGCTTTTTTGCTAGCATCACCGATAACCTTTCCAATAGCCCCCTGAGCCAGCATAGCTTTAAGCTGAGGTTTAATCTTTTCATAAGTCAAAGGCTTGGAATCTCTGGTATCTTCAACCATGATAACATGGTAGCCGAACTGAGTCTTAACCGGTTTTTTAGAATATGTACCTTTTTTGAGAGCAAAGGCGGCATCGGCAAATTCTGGCACCATAGCCTCTTTGGGAAAGTAGCCAAGCTCAGCTGGTTCTTTGGAATATTCTTTAGCGAGTTTATCAAAATTTCCGCCTTTATTTAGTTTTGCGATAACTTCCTTCGCCTTGGCCTCGCTATCAACCAAGATGTGCTTAGCCTTGACTTCTTTTTCAGGTTTGAAAGATTTTTTATAGTCGGCATAGACTTTTTTGAGCTGCTCATCATTAACCAACTTGTCTACTTGTTGCTCAATATACACTTTTCTGGCCAGTTCTTCCTGCATGGCTTTAAGTTGTTTTTTATAGTCAGCGGATTCGGTGACTTTGCTTTCTACTGCGGCCTGGTAGACGAGCTCGCCGTCAACAAAAACATCCAGAGTTTTCTCATAGAAGTCACCGAAAGGAACTTTGGTTTTAATGGCCGGGTTCATGTTATAGGCATCGCGAATTTCAGCAACGGTAATATTT
This sequence comes from uncultured Alphaproteobacteria bacterium, assembly GCA_944392215.1. Lineage (GTDB taxonomy): Bacteria > Pseudomonadota > Alphaproteobacteria > RF32 > CAG-239 > CAZU01. Next base: position 28,837 of record CALXVX010000069.1, read on the forward strand.
TTGCCGTTAACCGTGGCGGCGATTCCGTCTTTTCCTTCTGCCCAAGCCTGAGAAACGCCAAGGAGCAAAGCTCCGCTCAAAGCCAAAACGGCATAATTTTTGTTCATCATAATCATCTCCTTATAAGAAATTGCATTCTGCTAAGTTTATATAATAAAATAAGCAAATATTCCAACTTTTTTTTGAGAGCGTTTATAACTTTGTATCAATCTATTGACTTCTTGGCAATAAAACACTAAATGTAGACTAATTAATAAGTTAGAATAAGGAATATTAATAAAATGATAGGTAGCCTCGCGCGCAAACTTTTTGGCAGTGCCAATGATCGTTACATAAAAAGACTGTACAAAATCGTAGATAAAATCAATTCATTAGAGCCAACAATTACCCCGCTGAGTGATGAAGAACTCAAGGCCAAAACCGATGAGTTCAGAAAAAGAATTAAAGAAGGGGAAACACTAGACGAGCTCTTGCCCGAAGCCTTTGCCGTGGTGCGTGAGGCTGCTAAAAGGACATTAGGGCAACGTCACTATGATGTTCAGCTGATTGGTGGTATTGTACTGCATCGGGGTCAAATTGCCGAGATGAAGACCGGTGAAGGAAAAACGCTGGTAGCAACCTTGGCAGCATATCTAAATGCCTTGGAAGGCAAAGGTGTTCATATTGTAACGGTCAATGATTACTTGGCTCGTCGTGACGCCGAGTGGATGGGACAGGTGTATAGATTTTTGGGTTTGACGGTAGATTATATTGTCCACGAAAAAAATGACGAGGAGCGCCGCGCGGCTTATAATTGTGATATAATCTATGCCACCAACAATGAATTAGGTTTTGACTATCTGCGCGATAACATGAAGTTTCGCCTCACAGACATGGTCCAACGCCCATTTAACTACGCGATTGTGGACGAGGTCGATTCTATTTTGATTGATGAGGCCAGAACACCGCTGATTATTTCCGGTGCGGCAGAAGATAGCTCTGAAAAATATATTTTGGTCAACAAAATTATTCCGCAGTTGGTAGAAGGCGACTACGAAAAAGATGAAAAAGCCAAATCCGTTACATTGACGGAAGCCGGCATGACCCATATTGAAGCCTTGTTAAAAGAAGTGGGCCTGATTAAGGAAGGCGGGCTGTATGATATTGCCAATGTAAGTTTGGTCCACCACGTTAACCAAGCCCTGCGTGCGCACAAGATGTATACTCGCGATGTCGACTACATTGTCAAAAACAACAAAGTCGTGATTATAGACGAGTTCACGGGGCGTATGATGGAAGGGCGCCGCTATTCAGATGGTTTGCACCAGGCCATAGAGGCCAAGGAAGGCGTGCCGATTCAATCCGAGAACCAGACTTTGGCATCCATTACTTTCCAAAACTACTTCCGCTTGTATCCCAAACTTGCAGGTATGACCGGTACGGCCATGACGGAAGAAGCCGAGTTTAATGATATTTATAATTTGACTTGTGTAGAGATTCCGACCAATCGTCCGGTTCAGCGTCAAGATTTGCACGACGAAATTTATCGGACAGAGAAAGAAAAGTATAATGCCATCATCAAGACCATCCTGGAATGCCATGCAAAAGGTCAGCCGGTGTTGGTTGGTACCACATCAATTGAGAAATCTGAGCTGGTGGCAGATTTGTTGCGCAAGGCCAGCGATGTCAAGTTTGAGGTCTTGAATGCCCGCCACCACGAGCGTGAGGCCGCTATTGTTGCCCAAGCCGGTGTATCTGGCGCCATTACCATAGCCACCAACATGGCTGGCCGCGGAACCGATATCCAGCTCGGCGGTAACGTTGATATGCGTTTGAAAGCGGAGCTGAAAGGTGATGAAAGCGAGGAGGAAATAGCAACCTTAAGGGAGAAGATAAAAGCTGAGGTCGAGGCTGATAAAGAGAAGGTTAAAGCAGCGGGAGGCTTATATATCTTGGGCACTGAGCGCCATGAAAGCCGCCGCATAGACAACCAGTTACGCGGACGTTCAGGCCGTCAGGGAGACCCGGGTACATCAAAATTCTTCCTTTCTTTGGAAGATGACTTGATGAGAATATTTGGCTCCGAGCGGATGAGTGTCATGCTCCAACGCTTAGGCTTGCCGGAAGGTGAAGCGCTTGTTCACCCGTGGATAAGCAAGGCTCTTGAAAAAGCCCAGCAAAAGGTTGAAGAGCGCAACTTTGATATCCGTAAGAATTTGCTGAAATATGATAATGTCATGAACGACCAAAGAAAGGTTATTTATGAGCAGCGCCGTGAGCTGATGGAGGCAGATGATGTCTCAGAAACCATCACGGACATGCGCCATGACCAGCTTCGTTCAATTATTTACAATCGGATTATGTATGGCTCATCGCCCAAAGAGTGGCCGACAGAAGAGATAAGACAAGACTTGGCACGTTTGTCGGGTGTTGACTTGCCGATAAAAGAGTGGGCTGCAGAAGATGAGATGGAGAGCGAGAAACTGGTAGAGAAGGTAATAGAGGCGATAGACGCCAGCGTTGCCGAGAAGAATGCTTCTGTTCCGACAGAGATTGTGCATTTAGTAGAAAAATCAATTCTGCTCCAAGAGTTAGATGCTTTGTGGAAAGACCATATTGCCACATTGGATTACATGCGCCACACCATCGTTTTGCGCGCCTATGGGCAGAAAGACCCGTTGAATGAGTACAAGAAAGAGGCCTTCAATCTGTTTTCAGATATGCTGAATCAATTGGGCGAGAAGGTAACATTTATCTTGTTGCGTACGGTTATTCAAAATAAAGATGCCGATGAGGTAGAGAATCAGGCTCCCAAACACAAGAATGTTCAGGCCATTCACGAGAGCCCGACATCTTTGGTTGGAGGTCGTTCTTCAGCGGCGGAAGCAGAAGAGAAACAAACCCCGTTCCAATACAGCAAGGGGAAGATTGATCCCAATAATCCGGCCACTTGGGGCAAAGTTGCCAGAAACGACTTATGTCCTTGTGGCAGCGGTAAGAAATATAAACACTGCCACGGCCAGGTATAAGCAAGATATAAGGTAAAAAAGAAACCTCCCCGTCTATAAAAAACGGGGAGGTTTCTGCTTGACAAAAAGATGTTGAAATTTCAGATAAAATTTGCTATGGCTGAAGAAGATAGCTATTTTTCTGTATTTACTATTACTAACCCTTAAAAATAATAAGACTATGGAATGGGGAATAATTCTTATCCTGGAGGTATTGGTGTTTTTTGCCACCTGTTATCTTTGGGCAGGGCTGATGAGTGGTGACTTTAGCCTGATTCTTACTCTGGTTGGTCTGGTTTTGAGTGCCGGAGTTATTTATTGCCTGGTTGGGCTTTTTAAAGTTTCACTTGGTAACGGGTTTGTTGGGCTCGGGATCGGAATAGTGGTAGCTTTATTAAGTGCCGTAGGAGCAGAACAACTCAACAATGAGAGTATTAGCGACTGGATTGATTGGATGAACTAACTCTCTAGAAGCAACGCCTTTGGTGTAAGAATCAAAGGCGTTGTTGGTTTAAAAGTGTTGAAATTTCAGATAAAATTTGCTATGGCTAAAGAAGATAGCTATTTTTCTGTATTTACTAACTCTAAAAAACAATAACTATGGCAACAATTCTGAATTATCTATCTACGATTTTTGGAGGGATAGTTGTTGGCGGCGTATTGGCTTTCTGTTTTATTAAGTTCATCTACCAAGCTTTCATTCTCTCCAGTTGGAAAAACATTCGACAGATTATTGTTTCCGTGCTATGGGTAACTAGCAACATCGTCTTTGCGATTATTGCACTAGGGCTTGCAGGGATGTTTCTGGGGATATTTTTGGTTCCCAATTGTCATGATTTAGTGGCTCGTGGAGAGATGAGTACAGGGTTAATCGTAACATTTGGTATTTCCACTGTGCTTGGAATAATTATAACCTGGCGCAGTAAAGACAAAATGCTTGAAAATTAAAAACAACGCCTTTGGTGTAAGAACCAAAGGCGTTGTTTGCATTTAATTAGCTTCGTGCGTTTTACTGAATTTGATTTTCGGAAAATCTTCGATTGTTTTGTTAAGGTGCCAAGCATTGCGAGCCAAGAAGACGATTGCACCGTCGTTGTCTTCACCAAGATTGGTGCGGTTGGCATCTTCAAAACGCTTCCACTCGTTTTTATCCGGGCAGGAAACCCAACGCGCAGTAAAATATTGAGTAGGCTCAAACATCACCGGCAAGCCAAACTCGTTTTTAATACGGTCGGCCATCACCTCAAACTGGAGCACGCCAACCACGCCGACAATCCACTCGGCGCCGATGATGGGTTTGAAGATAGAGGCGCCGCCTTCCTCGGCAATTTGTTTGAGAGCATCACCAAGGTGCTTTGATTTCAGAGGGTCAAGCGCGCGGACGGATTTTAAGAGCTCCGGCGCAAAAGATGGGATACCGGTAAATTTGAACTTTTCTCCCTCGGTCAAGGTATCACCGATACGGAGCTGCCCGTGGTTGGGGATCCCGATAATATCTCCGGCATAGGCATCTTCTGCCAACTCACGCTCTTGAGCCATAAACATCACCGGGGTCGGAACTTTTATTTCTTTGCCGGTGCGCACCTGCAAAAGTTTCATTCCGCGTTTGAAGTGGCCGGAGCAAATCCGCATAAAAGCAATACGGTCGCGGTGTTTGGGATCCATATTGGCCTGGATTTTGAAAATGAAGCCGCTGACTTTGTTTTCATTGGGCTGAATAACACGCTCAACAGCAGGGTGGGGGCGCGGGGTCGGCGCAATTGAGTGCAGGCCTTCCAACACCTCTCTGACACCGAAATTGTTGATGGCACTGCCAAAGAAAACAGGTGTCATGGTTCCGGCCAAATAAGCCTCCAAATCAAATTTTGGGCAAAGTTCTTTAATCATTTCCACGTCTTCACGAAGCTTGGAGACCATGTGCGCGGGCAAGAGCTGATCAAGCTTGGGGTCATCAAGCCCTTGGCAAACCTCGATTGTGGAATTGATTTGAGATTTGTCGCCGCTTTTGTTCATAAGGATTAAGCGGTCACCAAACAAGTCATAACAGCCTAAGAAATCTTTACCGCTGCCAATCGGCCAGCTGGCGGGGGTCACATCAAGCGCCAAAGTCTTTTCAATCTCATCAAGCAAAGAGAACGGATCTTGCCCCTCGCGGTCAAGTTTGTTGATGAAGGTGATGATTGGCACATCTCTAAGGCGGCAAACCTCAAACAATTTTTTTGTCTGAGCCTCAATACCCTTGGCAGAGTCCAAAACCATGATGGCAGAGTCAACGGCAGTCAGCACGCGGTAGGTGTCCTCGGAAAAATCCTCGTGACCGGGGGTATCCAAGAGATTAAATGTAACATTGTCATAGTCAAAAGTCATCACTGAAGAGGCAACGGAAATACCGCGCTCTTGCTCTACCTTCATCCAGTCTGAGTGGGCACGACGACTTTCTCCTCTGGCTTTAACGGCGCCGGCTTGTTGGATTGCACCACCAAAAAGCAGCAGCTTTTCGGTTAAGGTTGTTTTACCGGCATCAGGGTGGGAGATGATGGCAAAAGTTTTGCGAATATTTGGTTTGTTATCAGGCATTGATTAATCTTTCAGTTTAACAAAATTGAGCAAGTTGTAATCTAAAAGCACCCTCAAGTCAAGAACTAAAGGACAGCAAAAAAACGCCGCTTAAAATCAAAGCGGCGTTTAAGTAAAAGATAAACTAAAACGGAGAGGAAACATCCGGCACAATATTTTGCGGGCCGGGAGTGGCAGGAGCCACTTCCTCAGTGGTGGTGATGACAGCAACCGCCTGGTCGCCTTTGGTCACGGTATTAACTTCAGGCTTGAGGGGAATAGGCATTTCCTCAACCGTGGTTTTAACCTCCACAACCGGAGCCTGCGGGGCCGCGGTTTCTTTTGGGGCGGCTTGCTCAGCGGTCAAGGCCTTTTGCGGTGCTGGAGCAGCTTGAACCTTGGGGGCCTCGCGGTTGATGCCCAAATATTTTTCAACCGCCTTCTTCTCAGCCTCTTTTTCACCGGAGGTAATAAGGTTGAGTTGGTAGAGAACCTCTAGCTTGCGCAAATCTTTAGCCGCACCGAGAATATCTTTAGAAGGAGCCTTGGGCTTCATTCTGGTCCTGGGGTTTGGCGGTAACAAGGCCTCAATGATAACCTCGCGCTCGGCTGCAAATTCTCTCGGGGTAATGGCTCTTGACTCAACACCTTCTTTCAAGACATTGATGCGTTCAACAATAAGCTCGGGCGAGGGCACCGGGGTATCAATGCCGGTTGCCGGCGGCTGTTTGGTGAGCGGGAGCAATCCGCCGATATTGGCATTGCGGCGGGAAAGAAATTCCTCCTTGGTCATAAAGTCTTTTTCCGCCAACTCTTTCATAACCAAAAAGCGAGAGATGATATTTTGCTCTTCTTGGGTAAAGAGGTCATCAATCGGCGGGGTGAAAGCTTTTTTGGGAGCTGAGGCAGGTTTGCGCTTGAGAGCGTTGGTAATGGTGGCCTTGCTCTGGGCATCGCCCGCGGCCTTAGAAATATTAAAGTTTTTGGCACCGTCTTTGTTCTCAATCACCAACTCGCTCTGCTGGATGGTGATTGCGCGCAAGCGATCTTTGGCAATTTGGGAGATTTTTTGCGGTGTTCCGTTAGCGCTGCCCAAAATAGAGGTGTCATTACCATCTATAATGATGAGGTCCTCATAATATTGGCGTGCGCGGTTAATGCGGCCCAAATTCTCGGCCGCAAGGGCGCCGACCAAGAGGGCCTGTTGGTTTCTGGGATTATCCCTCAAAGATTCAGAGGCCAGCTCGAGGGCTTTTTTGAACTCACCTTCGGAGTAGGCCATAGTGGCCCTAGAGGCCTCTTTGGCGCCGTCTTTTTCAAATTGTCTGACAATCCAGCTAGATTCCTCATCCGAGTCTTTTTTCTCCAAAATTGCACAGCCGGAGATTAGGGCAACAGCGGTTGAGCAAATCAAAAATCTATTAATACAGGCGGAAAACAAAGGTTTACTCCTCAAGCATAAAGAAAAACAAAAACAATCTGCTCACATCTTATAAAATATTCCCAAACATTACAATAATTTTGTTTTGATTGTGAATTTATGCTTGATTTATAAAAATAATTATGTAGTATGCAAGGCAAATAATAAGGATATCTGCGGATGTGGTGAAATTGGTAGACACGCCAGATTTAGGTTCTGGTGCCGCAAGGTTTGGGAGTTCGAGTCTCCCCATCCGCACCAATCATTTGGTGGATATCAGTGGGTTAACCGATAAACATTGAAAAGAGTGTATATTAATGAAGATAACAGAAGCCAAAAAAGAAGGCCTTAAGAGAGAATACAAAGTTGTGGTTCCCGCCGCAGACTTTGAGGCCAAGATAGATGCCAAGATTCAACAAATTGCCAAGACCGCTAAATTGCCGGGTTTCCGCGCAGGTAAAGCTCCGTTTGCAATGTTGAAGAAAAAATATCATGACAGCGTAATCGGAGAGGCTATTGAGGATGCCATAAGAGAGGGCACGGCAGAAGTTATCAGCCAAAACAAACTCCGCCCGGCTACTCAGCCTGATGTTAAGATTACAGCTTTTTCAGATGGCAAGGATTTGGAGTTTGATATAAGCTTGGAGAATTTGCCAGAGATTAAATTGGGTGATTTCTCAAAGATTAATTTGGATAAATACATGGCCGAAGTCCCTGAAGAGGAAGTTGAAAAAGCTTTGAAGTATATTTCAGAGGCCAACCGTGAGACTGTTGTTGCCGAGGGCAAAAAGGCTGCCAAAGGCGATGTCGTAATGATAGACTTTGTAGGCTCTATTGATGGTGAGGAGTTCAAGGGCGGCAAGGGCAGCAACTATCCGTTAGAGTTGGGTTCCGGTTCATTTATTCCGGGGTTCGAGGACCAGTTGATTGGGGCAGAGGCCGGCAGCCATGTAGATGTAAAAGTTAAGTTCCCTGAGAACTATCATGCCAAAGATTTGGCAGGCAAAGACGCCGTATTTGCGGTTGATGTCAAAGAGGTCAGAGAGAAGAGGGCTGTTGAGCTCAATGATGAATTCGCCAAATCAGTAGGTGCCGAGAGCTTGGAGAAGCTAAAAGAAGATATCAGAAATCGGATTAAGTCTGACTATGAAAATGCTTCTCGGATGAAGATTAAACGCCAGTTGTTGGATATTTTGGACAATGAGTACAAGTTTGAATCTCCGGCTTCTTTGGTAGACGCGGAATACAAAGCCATTGTAGACCAATATGAGCAGGCCAAAAAGTACAATCAATTAGACGCCTCAGAGAAGAATAAACCGGAAGCTGAGTTGTTGGAAGAATACAAAAACATAGCTTTGCGCCGTGTTAAGTTGGGGCTTTTGCTTTCAGAAGTCGGTCAAGATGCCAAAATCAGCATCAAACCTGAGGATATCAACGAGGCTATCATGAAAGAGGCCAAGAAATATCCTGGCCAAGAGAAAATGGTTTTGGACTACTACTTGAAGAACAAGGCAGCTGTAGACGGCCTGAAAGCTCCGATTTTTGAGGAGAAGATTGTAGACTACATCATTGGCAAAGCCAATGTGGCCGACAAGATTGTCTCTGTTGAAGAGCTTTATAAGTTTGACGAGGAAGAGAATTCCAAACCGGCTAAGAAAAAGGCTGTTAAGAAGTCAGCTTAAGTTAGAATAAAAGCAACTAAAACCCCGTTTGGAATATCCAAACGGGGTTTTTGCTAGTCAGTTAGTTGGATATGAATTTTTTTACGATAGTATCTGATAAGGCAGAGATATTTCTTAAAAGAGAGAGCTTCTCCACGCTCAATGGCGTCAATGTTGTTGACGGATAAATCACAGTTGCAGGCAACGTTGCTGATAGATAAATTTTTATCAACCCTCAATTGCCGAAGTTGAGAGGCGATTTGATTTCGCAATATGGAAGAAAAATTATTCATCGTTTCAAACTCCTAAATTTCTTGAAAAAAAAGAAACCTCCTTGAAAAATCAAGGAGGGGAGTTAACGACTGTAGCGTGACAGTCCGGGTTCTTCGAGCATAGCCTTATACCCCCGGCTCCCCAAAAGAGGAGTTGTTCTTTTACGCTAAGGAGCCGTTACACTCCGCAGGAGCAACTCGCGCCTGCGGAAATGATATTAGAGCAGAAAAATTAAAATGCAATTAATTTATTCGGTTAAGGCACGAGCGCCAGCGAAACGAACTTTGTGAGTTGAGCGAATAACAGCTAGGTAACGCCCCTGCCGGCTTCGG
>CALXVX010000070.1 GCA_944392215.1 uncultured Alphaproteobacteria bacterium
ACCGTTACGCAAAAAGGCTCTATGGTGGCGGCTGATCGGATGCGTTTTGACATTGCCTATCCTAAACAAATTTCCGAGGCTGAAATCAGAGAGCTCGAAGATACCGTCAACCAGATGATCCGTGCAGATTATCCGGTTACCACCAAGCTGATGAGCCAAGATGAGGCCGTAAAGTCTGGTGCAATGGCTTTGTTTGGCGAGAAATACGGTGATGAGGTTCGCGTTGTTTGTGTCGGCGATGATGTATCCAAAGAATTGTGCGGCGGTACCCATGTTAAACACACCGGAAACATCGGCTATTTCAATATCGTCAGCGAAGGTGCCGTTGCCGCCGGGGTACGCCGTTTGGAATGTGTGACCGGTGCCGCAGCCGAGAAATTTTCTCAGGATATTGAAGACAAGCTCCACAGAGTCAGCCATGCTCTCAAATCCGGTGTTAATGATATTGAGGCCAGAGTTAACCAACTTCTGGAAGAAAAGAAAGAGCTGGAAGCCAAGATCTTTGAGCTCAAGAAGAAACTTGTCAGCAACAAATCTGCTGACAACTCCGACAACTATGAAGATGTCAACGGCATTCGTTTTGTTGCCAAGATCTTGGAGAATGTCTCCACCAAAGAGCTCAAAGCCTTTGTTGACGAGGTCAAGGCTCAATATCCGCAGAATCTTTTGGTGGCTCTGTTTACTGCCAATGAGGGCAAGGCATCGGTTGTTATCGGTGTCAGCGAGGATTTGAAAGGCAGGCTCCCGGCCAATGAGCTCATCAAGGTTGTTGCGCCCTATGTTGGAGCTCAGGGCGGCGGCGGAAGGCCTGACATGGCTCAGACCGGCGGCTCCGATGCAACCCGTATGAATGAGGCCATCCAAGCTCTCAAACAATCCACCCAGGCGACCGCTACCGAAGCCGGTAGTGGCAATACCTAGCTGTGAGCCGCAAGACTAAAAAGCCGCTCCCCACAAAGCGGCTTTTTACGGCTTGCTGGCGCTCGTGCCATGTCTAAACAATCTTTGCTCTTCCAAACAAATTAATTGCAGTGCGAACGCGCACTTCGATGACTCCACTGTAACTCACTCAACTCACAAAGTTCGTTTCATTGGCGCTTGTGCCATAACCAAACAAATTAATTGCATTTTAATTTTTCTGCTCTAATATCTTTACTGCAGGCGTGAGTTACGCTTGCGGAGTATCAGAGCTCCTTACCGTAAAAAAACAACTCCTCTTTTGGGGAGCTGCCGATATAAGTGCATTTATGTATCGAATAAGGCAGACTGTCACGGTACAGTTCTGAACTCCCCGCCTTTTATTAAAAAGGCGGTTTCTTTTTAATAAGAAATTTAGGAGTTTGAAACGATGAATAATAAAAAACAAACTATCAGAGAACTTATTCAAAATCACGGAAATATTGCTCAGCAACTTCACCAGTTGCGAATGCTTAAGCAAATTCCTTTAGATAAAGTTTCTCATGATACCGGGATACCTTTATATGTTTTGGATGATATGGAAATCGGCAGACGTTCTCTGTCGCTTTCTAATCTTCATATCTTGGCCAAATACTATGGCAAAAAGGTGCATATTCAGTTAGTGGACTAAAACAAAACCCCGCTTGTTTTTTCAAGCGGGGTTTTTGAGGTGTGAAAACTTTTATATGCGTTAGCGAACAAAGATTTGCACTTCAGAAGAAGATCCTGTTCCTACTTTGGCAGAAAGGTTAATCCTATCTGCGCCAACTCCCATATCAATCATTTCTTGAAAGATTTGGGTGGCATTGTTTTTGGCTACAGCCGAGGAGCCTGAAGCGGGGCTTACGGCCACCACGTCAAAAACAACGGATGGTTTCTTAGCTTGGGCGCTTTCGACCGCTTTTTTAAGACCATCTTTGTAATTTACGCCGGCTTTGTTGAACTTGGCAACAAAGAGCGGGGAAGAGCTGCTAACCGTTGGGGTGGCACCAAAACGACCAGCATTATACACAGGCCCCATCGGAACATTGTTTACACCATAGCTGCCGACTTTGATTGCGGAGCTTAAGTTAACAATGGTATCATTAGCGGTGTTGATGTATTGTTTTTGGCGAGCAATATCACTGTTGACCTCATTGAGCAAGCTGTTCATCAACACAGAAGTTTGGCTCGCTTCGTTTTCCAAAATATGCAACTGACGGTGATCTTCATCAACGGCACCAGAGATTGTGTATGCTGCGCGGATAGCATCAACCAAGTAGTCGGTATTTGCGGTATCGGCGGCAATTTTACCGGCCAACTGGGTGAGTGCATTTGTATTTGCATTCATAACCTGCACGTTATTCTGAGCAGATTCGAGCATTGCAAACATCTGCGGGTTTCCCGGAGTGGTGCCGACCTGGAGTTTAGCCTCGATTGTGCCGGTGGTTTTATGGTATTGGAGGGCATTGTTAATGACAGAGGCTCTGATTTGCTGCAAGGTTGCATTATTAGCGCGGATGGAAGACTGCAGCTGAGTTAACTCATTGCGGAAAGTGACCACCTTTTGTCCGACAAAAGTTCCGGTATTGTTACCTTCAGAAATTTCGACAGGTTCAAAGTTTGTGGAGCCCAGAGCCGGAACGGCACCTTCTTCCAAGTCAGTATCTTGCACCGCCATAGATTCTTGTTTGTCAGAGCCAAACAGAGACGGAAACAAAGCATCTGAGGAATAGGCGCATCCGCTGATAATGAACATAGCAGCCATTGCCAGGGGCATTTTGATTACAGAATTTGTCATTGAATAAAGCACCTTTTTATAAAAAAATACATACACTTAAGTTTTTTACACCATTAACAATTTTTGTAAAGGCATTTTTGCAAAAAACAAGTGAGAAATTAAAAAAACAGACAAGAGTATCTGTCAATTACCAAGGAGTTTAGAGTCAAATAGATTAAAATTCTTTTAAATTATTTAAATTTTTGCTTGCATTTAAATTTGAAAAGCTGTAATAAGCTAACAGTCAAACAGATGCGCCCGTAGCTCAATTGGATAGAGCATCTGACTACGGATCAGAAGGTTGTAAGTTCGAATCCTGCCGGGCGCGCCATTAAAAAACCCTCCCTTGTGGAGGGTTTTTTAATGGCCTGTAACCGGCCAGATTCGAACTTACAGGAGTAAGTTTGGGCCGAGATTTCAGGCACACGGGGGTGTGCCGGTGAGCTTAAGCGAAGAAATCGAGGCAGGCGAGGGCCGAACAAAGTGAGGCGCGAGCCAATCCTGCCGTTGCCGCAGGCAAAGAGAGCAGGCACCTCCCTTGTGGAGGGTTTTTTAATGGCTTGTGGCCGACCAGATTCGAGCTTACGGGAGTAAGTTTGGGCTAGGCCACAAACAAATCTTTTACTTTATCAAAAAAGCTCTTAGATTCCGGCTGGCAGGATTCGTCTTTGCTGATAGAGCGAAATTCCTCCAACAATTCTTTTTGCTTGGCAGAGAGGTTAACCGGTGTTTCCACTCTGAGCTTAACAAACAGGTCACCGCGGCCTTTTGAACGCATCATGGTCATGCCTTGGCCTTTGATCTTGACAACTTGGTCGTTTTGAGAGCCTGGTGCGATGGAAAGTTCAATTTTTTCGCCATCAATAGAGGGGATTTCTATCTTTCCGCCCAAAGCGGCACAACACATGGAAATTGGCACTCTGGTGTAGAGGTTTGCCCCTTCTCGAGAATAGAGAGGATGGTCTTTAACGGAGATAAATACATACAAATCACCGCTTTCACCACCACGGGTTCCGGCCTCACCGCCGCCGGGGATTCTCATTCTGGTTTGGTCTTCAATTCCGGCCGGAATTTTAACCTTAATAGTCTTTTCTTGGCGGATAAAGCCATTACCTTTGCAATCCGGACAAGGATCCGTGACCATATGTCCGGTTCCTTGGCAATGCGGACAAGCCTGCTCTACCACGAAGAAGCCTTTTTGCAAATGGACTTTGCCGCTTCCCTTACAATGAGGACAAACGGGAGCTTCTTTTCCGTCTTTGGTGCCGTGTCCGTGACATTTTTCGCAAGTGACTGAAGAAGGAATTTTAATTTCTTTTTCCATCCCGGAGAACGCCTCTTCAAGAGAGATTTCCATATTATAGCGCACATCGGCTCCGGGCTGGGCATAGGCTGTTCCACTACCGGCGCGTCCGCCGCCCATAAAGTCAGAAAATACCTGAGAGAAGATGTCTGAGAAACCGCCGCTTCCAAAGTTGAATTCAAAACCGCCAAACGGATTTCCGCCACCCATACCGCCGTTGGCAAAGGCCTGATGTCCGTAGCGGTCATAGGCGGCACGTTTCTGCTCGTCTTTTAAGACCTCATAGGCCTCATTGATTTCTTTAAATTTAGATTCCGCCTCTCTATCGCCGGGATTTCTGTCGGGGTGATACTTCAAAGCCAGACGGTGAAAAGCCTTTTTTATCTCATCACCATTGGCGGTCTTGGACACTTCCAAAATTTCGTAATAGTCTTTTTCAGTCATTTTCAGTCACTTCAATATTTTATTGTTGATTTGTATTTAGGTTTTTTCAGACGAAAAAGCAAGTAATTTAAGAAAATTTATAAAATTCTTTAGTCAGAATATTCTTCTTTTGAAAGGTTAATAAAGAAATGTTTTTTTCTTGATGAATTATCAGAAGCGTGGTAGAAAACCTAACAGCAAGAAATATTATTAAGACACTACAATATTAAGAATTATGGAATTAAAAAAGAAAAAGGAACTGTTAGCACAGATTAAAGAGAACATCGAGCAAGGAAATCCGGGAGAATGCAGGGTAGAAAATATAGGCTCTGTATTTTTTGTTTATAACGGAGGAGCCTATGTTCTGCGTTCTCAGGTGTATTACAATTCAAAAAGGGTGGGGCTTGAGTATGAGCAGTTGGATATGGATTCGTCCTACTTTGTAGGGAGCGAATATCGCGCCAAGAAATTGGCAGAAGCTCTAGGGGGCCAGGCCTATCAGGTAGGATATTATGCCTGCTCTGAGCCACAAAAAGAATTGTGGGCATGGGAAGGACCTAAGCGTCATGATCAAATACTCGGCTTTGGGGCACCTCTTGATTTTGAAGATGTAAAAGCCGTATTGTTTTAGAGCAGGACACAAAATAAAAGGGAGCTGTTTTACAGCTCCCTTTTATTTGAGATTTACCAGTCAATGACTGATTATTTAACCTCTTCAAAGTCAGCGTCGACAACTTTGTCATCACCGGCAGCCTGAGCCCCACTCTGAGCTCCAGCGTCAGCTCCTTGAGTTGCACCGGCAGCCTGAGTAGCCTCAGCTTGAGCCTTGTACATGGCCTCACCGAGCTTCAAAGAAGCCTGCATCAAGCTTTCGGTCTTCTCTTTGATGACAGACAAATCATCGGCCTCCAAAGCAGTTTTGAGAGCCTTAATCTCATTCTCAATCAAGGTCTTGTCAGAAGCAGAGATCTTATCTCCATGCTCTTTCAAAGTCTTTTCTGTTGAATGAACCAAAGACTCACCCTGGTTTTTAGCTTCAACCAATTCTTTCTTCTTCTTATCAGCTTCGGCATTGGCTTCAGCATCTTTAACCATCTTTTCAATATCGGCATCAGACAAACCACCGCTGGCCTGAATACGAATAGCCTGCTCTTTATTGGTAGCTTTATCTTTAGCAGATACGTTAACGATACCGTTTGCATCAATATCAAAAGTTACCTCAATTTGCGGCATACCGCGCGGTGCTGGCGGGATTCCGACCAAATCGAACTGGCCTAAGAGTTTGTTGTCGGCAGCCATCTCACGCTCGCCCTGGAAGACGCGAATGGTAACGGCTGTCTGCCCGTCTTCTGCGGTAGAGAATACTTGAGACTTACGGGTCGGAATAGTGGTGTTACGGTCGATCAAACGAGTGAACACGCCGCCCAAAGTCTCAATACCCAAAGACAACGGGGTAACATCAAGCAACAAAACATCTTTAACATCGCCCATCAAGACACCACCTTGAATAGCGGCACCGACAGCAACAACCTCATCGGGGTTAACGCCTTTGTGCGGCTCTTTACCGAAGATTTCTTTAACTTTCTCTTGAACCTTCGGCATACGTGTCATACCACCGACCAAGATAACCTCGCTGATATCAGAAGGAGAAACGCCAGCATCAGCCATAGCCTTTTTGCAGGGCTCAACTGTTTCATCAATCAAGTCCTCAACCAAAGACTCGAATTTAGCACGAGTCAGTTTGATGTTGAGGTGTTTCGGTCCTGTCTGGTCTGCGGTAATAAACGGCAGATTAATCTCTGTTTGTGTGGTTGAAGACAGCTCGATTTTAGCCTTTTCAGCAGCTTCTTTCAAACGTTGCAAAGCCAAACGATCGTTCTTCAAGTCAATACCGGTTTCTTTCTTGAATTCATCAGTCAAGTAAGTAACCAAGCGTTGGTCAAAGTCCTCACCACCAAGGAAGGTGTTGCCGTTCGTAGACTTAACTTCAAAAACGCCGTCACCGATCTCCAAAATAGAAATATCAAAGGTACCGCCACCAAGGTCATAAACCGCAATAGTGCCGTTTGCTTTTTTATCCAAACCATAGGCCAAAGCAGCTGCTGTCGGCTCGTTTATGATACGCAAAACCTCTAAACCGGCAATCTTACCAGCATCTTTTGTGGCCTGACGTTGAGAGTCATTAAAATAAGCCGGAACAGTGATAACGGCCTTATCAATTTTTTCACCCAAGTAGCTCTCGGCATACTCCTTAATTTTCTGCAAAACAATAGCAGAAATTTGTGACGGAGCATATTTCTGGCCCTTAACTTCAACCCAAGCATCTCCGTTATCGCCCTCAATGATTTTGAACGGAACCAAAGACTTATCTTTAGCAACTTCCGGAGAATCATAACGACGGCCGATCAAACGTTTGATGGCAAAAAGGGTGTTTTCAGGGTTTGTAACAGCCTGACGTTTAGCCGGAAAACCGACCAAGCGCTCAGTATCCGTAAAAGCAACCATAGAAGGTGTTGTACGAGCACCCTCGGAGTTTTCCAAAACCTTAGGCTCTCCGCCTTCCATAACGGCAAAGCAGGAGTTTGTTGTACCAAGGTCAATACCAATAACTTTATTGCTCATGATTTTCACATCCTTTGTTTATATAAAAGAGTATTTTTAACTTTTCTACTTGCTTATATAGGGACGAAAAAACGGCGATGCAAGACCGCCGTCAATTTTTTTGCAAAAAAGTTTTACCAGTCGCACTGAGCCTCAAGTTCATTGCATAAAACAACAATATTTCTGGCCTCTTCGGGGGAAACGGCCGGCGGTGTACCCAGGGTTGCCATATTGATAAAATCTTCAAGCTCCAGAGCCAAAGAATTGCCGCCCTCGCACAAGACCTCGCCATTCTTAGATAGACGACGCTCAAGAAAATCTATTTGCCAGATGTTGTTTTTTGCATCAATCAGCCTCATTTTGCGGTTAATAGCGCAGTCGCTGCAACGGAGAGCCTCGAGTTTGACAATGGTGCCGCACTCATACATCAGCTCTATAACAGCATGTTCATCCCAACGGTATTGCGGTTTTTTATCAATCAAAGCCTTAACCCAAGAGCCTTGCAGAAGGGAGGTGACAATGGCCAAATCATGAATCATCAGCTCAGAGATGATATGTGTTTGTTTCACCCCGCCGTTTTGAGAGGTTCGAATGCCGGCAATAGATTTCAGTGGCGCATCCAAAAGTTTCTTAAGCAAAGTAACGGCAGGATTATAGTTTTCCGTATGCCCGACCAAGATTGGTACTTTGTACTTTTGGGCCAGTTTAATAAGCTCAAAACATTGGACTTCATCACTGGCAAAAGGTTTTTCCACCAACAAGGGAATGCGTTTTTGGATGAGGATTTTGGCGGTTTCAAAATGGTTTTCGGCCGGAGTAGAGATGATGGCGGCATCCACACGCCGTTTGCTAATCTTTTCCAAACTCTCCAAGGCCGGCACGTCAAGCTCCTGAGCCGCAGCCAAAGTGGATTTAGGTGTGGAATTCAGAATACCTGCAATTTTTACCCTGTCGGCAAAGCACTCACGCAAAACCTTGAGGTGCTTGCGTCCCATGTTTTTGCATCCGATAATGGCAATTCTTAATTTTTTCATTATAGATTTTTTTCAATTCCCGGTAAGAGGTTATAGATGTTTTGGCCGCATTTTTCATCAAAATAAGCCTTGATCTCAAAAAGCTTTTTCCATTTTTCCACCATATGTGGCAAGATTCCATAACGCAAAGTAATATCAACCAGCCTTTTCTCTGCAATGCAGAAGCCGTTGGGGTTGGCAAGCGAATCACAAAGTTGAACCAAGCGATCATAGTCATCAAAAGATGTTTTCTGAATATAGTCCTTTACAAATAGCCATTCCTGGGTGAGGCCGTCATACTTGGGGACACCGATTTCGGCATCATTAAAAAGGAAAGAATGTGTCATGCTGATTTTGGCCACTTCATCCCAGCCTTTTTCCATACAATAGACGTAGCCTGCATATACATGTTTTTGCCCACAACGGCCGATTCTGCGGCCGATATCATGCAAGAGCCCAAAAATATAGGCTTTGTTGGCATCCATTTCAGCGGTTTTGGCAATAAACTCACAAGCCTTCGCCACAAAACGGGAGTGGTCCGTCCACACACCGGGGTTAAGAGAATTGTCGAGCTCAAGCTCTTTTTCTGCTTCAGATCTAGATGGATAAGCCATCAGTAAGTTCCCTTGGAGTTGATTTCATAACCCGTATTACCATCCACAACGGAGTTGGCAAAAGCAAAATCCGTAGAATCAACGGAGTGAATTCTATACAAGGTCTCACCTTGCTCAACCGGGTCTCCGACTTTTTTCAAGAGATCAAGACCGGCGCCCGGGTACTGGGAAGCTCCGGCCAAGACACCGATACGGTTAATTCTGGCATTATTAATACTTTCTACCACGCCGCTTTGGGTTGCAACAATATCTCTTGTCAAGTGCCCAAGCTGCGGCTGCGGAGCCTTACCTTGAGAATAGATAATGCGATTTAGAGCCTCCAGGGCGCGGCCGGAAGTCAAAATTTCTTTGGCCACAGCATAGCCTTGCCCGCCTCTGAGTTTGGGATCAAACTCCAACACCCGTCCTGCCAAAAAGAGAGATTTTTCGAGCAAGTCTTGTGGAGCATCTTCTTTATTGCGCAAAACTTTCATAATATCGCGAGCCTCCAACACGGCACCGATTCCATTGCCGATAGGCTCACTCCCGTCAGTAATAACCGCATCAACCTCCAAAGAAAGCATATCCCCGACATATTCAACCAGTTTCCGCAAACGCATAGCTTCGTTGGTTGATTTGATGCGTGAATTGGGGCCGACCGGAATATCCAAAACCAGATGAGTAACACCGGCGGCCAATTTGATGGCTAAAATAGAAGCGGCCAGGTGCTGTAACTGCAAAAGTCCCAAATGCCGCTCAACGGTAGAAACAATTTTGCTCCCCTCTGCAATTGGCAAAACATTAAAGTCGGCAATGGCAGCACGGTTTTCCTTAACCAAAGATTTAAGCTTATCCTCATCAATGTCCACATTAGCCAACACAGCAAAAGTATCAGCCACCCCGGCACAAGAAGTTAAGGAATGTGCCGCAGTTTTGGGCATGGGTAGACCATAAGCAGCAACAATGGCGGTAATGATGATATCGGTTTTGTTTCCAGGAACACCGCCGAAGCAATGAAAATCGACAACGATTCCCTCATTATCCCAACGTATAACATCATCACCAATCAAGGCTTCTGTCAGCGCCAAAACTTCAGGTGCGGTCATAAAAGAGCCGGAAGCCACCAAAAAAGAGGCAATATCCATATTGGAATAACGATGAGAAACAATATCATTAACAATGGAAGCATATTCCCCGGCGCTTAAAATATTTCCCGCAATCTTGCGCTTGATTGATGCCAAGCTAGGAGCAGTTGGGGCCAAACTGAGCGAAACATTAGCACCTTCCGGCAAATTAATTTGGGCAAAAGCCTCACTATTAAGACCAAGTTCGCTAGGTTTAACAATCTTTGCGTCATCCACCACTTGCAAAAAAGCATAGACAGGCCTTACTCCGCCATGAATTTCAACCTTTGTGAGGGTCTGGACATCATCTACTTTGTAGGTAGCACAATCCCGATGAATATAAGCAATATTTTCATTAAAAGAATTTACGGCAACATGTTTAAGACTTAGCATTATTAACCCTTATAAATATCACGATACATAATACCGTATTTTATAAAACAGAGGTTAAAATATAGCTAATTTAGGAGGCGAGGGCTAGCCGATATCTTCAAGGATGCAAGATAGAGAATGTTTTAAGGGCGAGCAGGCAAAAGCCCCGATTTTAAACTCATCAACAATTTTAGGGATTGTAAACATCCGAATTTGCCTGAAATTTGTTCCATCAGTAGAGGCAAAGAGTAAGATATCCTTGTCTTTTTTCACCAACCGGCACCATAATTCGCGCGGCAGGTTATCCAGGGGCCAAGATGCCCAATCAGAAACACCGGCAACGGTAACAACACTGCCCAACTGAGGCTGACGCAAATCTGTAGTCAGAAGCCCTGCCTTTGCCCAATTTTGGTCATCAACCCTAACCATAATTCCACACTGGTCAGAGGCGAGAATATCGCCGATTTGCCACTTGACGGTAAGGCGGCAATCTCCCTGCTTCCGAGTATAGAAAAAATGTCCATTGTCTTTGTAAAATCGATGATGCTTGCTCTGCCAAAAATCAGTTTCCGGCAATGTCTCCACCAACATTCCTTCCTCCACAAAGCGGACATTGGCAGGCTCATTGAGCCAGAAAAAATTTTTAAGAGAGTCCAGAAGCATTAAAAGTTCCTTATATTTTCATCGGGCAACTTGCGCAAAGCATCTTCAAGAGCGGTGCTAGGGGTCTTTGGGGCCAAAATCTTAAGAGTTATAATCTGGTCGCCTCCCTTGGTTCCTTTGCCTTTAAGGCGAAGTTTTTCGCCACTTGAGGCATAGGGAGGAATGTTAACAGCCACCTTACCGTTAATAGTCGGGACAGTAACTTTTGCCCCGAGGATGGCCTCTTTAACGGTAATCGGCAACTCCATCACCACATTGTTTCCATCCAGACTGAAAATGGGATGTTTATCAACATTTAAGGTAATCAAGACATCGCCGGCTAAGCCGCCATTGGGACTGGGCTGCCCGAGCCCTTTAAGGCGCAAGGTTTGTCCGTCGACGGTTCCGGCCGGGATTTTAACATTGATATTTTTGCCGTTTAGGTTAACAGTCTTTTCATCGCCGCGGGCAGCGGAGAGAAAATCAATCCGCATGGTGTAGTTGATGTCTTCGCCCTTGCGCGGCCTGCGTGCAGAAGCACCAAAGCCGCCGCCAAACCCGCTGCTGCGAGCACCGGTAAACTGAGAAAAAATATCATCGCCGAAAATGGAAGAAAAATCAAAATCTCCGCCACCGGTACTGTAATAAGTTCTGGCTCCGCCTTGGCCGAAGGGGTTGCCCTCGCCATAGGCACCGCCGCCAAAACCGGTCCCAAAACCGGTTGGCTTGCCATCAGCATCAATTTCATTATTATCATATTTCTTACGTTTTTCTTTATCGCCCAAAATATCATAGGCACAAGAAACCTCTTTAAATTTCTCGGCCGCATTTTTGTCGTCTTTATTAAGATCCGGGTGATATTTACGAGCCAGTTTACGATAAGCAGATTTAATTTCCGCCTCAGATGCGTCTTTACTGACTCCCAAAACATGATAAAGGTTTTTGTTCATTTTTTTCTGCTCTTTGCTCCAATCTTTCTTACTCTAATATGGTATATAGGAAAGCCAAGTTCCGATTGCAAGGCAAAAAGAGACTTAAAAATCAGCCAATTTTTTGCACATAAACGTCGCCCGTCTGGCGTGGTCCGGACGCATGGTTATATCATAGAGCACGGCCTGCCTGCCGCCATGATCCTGGCAATAAAGAGCAGCAATGGGGGCAATTTCATCGACACGGATATCTTTATACTCATAGGTAACGAAGTTTGAGGTCTTTTCAACTACCCTTGTGTGGGCGGCAATATGATTATAATCCGGCTGCTCCCAAACAACCTTTTCAGGCTCTGCAGCGCAAGCAGAAAGCAAACAAAGCAAAGAAGCCGCGATGAAAAACTGTCTCATTAGTCATTCTCCTGAGATTTTGTTTTTTTTGGAGTGTTTCGTTTGGCCGGGTTTTTTTCCACCACAATTTCGGTCAACCCCTCAACGGATTGCCCGCCTTTTTGTAAGATGACCCTTCGTCTGAGTTCTTGCAACCGCTCATAGGCCTTTTCATAATCATATTTAGGTGTTAACATGACCGATATCCTATAAAACATTAACTCCAGTCTAAAGCTTTTTTATTAAATATTGCTTAATCAAGTTCATTGTAAATATCTTTTCCTGCCTTAACCAAGATATTGTACACCCTTTTATTGGTAGAATTTTTTGTTCTGGAGTTCTGGAGTTTATTGAGCATTCTTTGCAATTTTTGATTAAACATTCTGTTTTCGCGCAAACTTTCAATCGCGCTCAAATTTTCTTCATCATCAATTTTGTAGTTAACAACGGCTTTAAGCGTAGCGATATATTTTGCGTCATTTTGTGCAGCAAATTGAGCAGACGCCGGAAAAGAAAGGATTACCGCGAGGCCAAAAGCCAAAAACACCACTTTCATGTGCGCTTTCTCCATAAAAAGATTGTTTTAATAAAGAATACTTTTATACTACAAACATTAGAAAAGTTTGACTATGAAATTTTGAAAGTTATCAAACATGAAAAAGACTATGTGGGCCCTTTTAGACGACCGAATGGGCAGTATTGGGCAGGCCAAGGGAGTTATTTTGGCTCTGGGTGATTTGGTTAATGTTGAGGAGAAAAAAATAGTATATACACGCTGGGCCAAGCTGCCAAATTGCCTGAAAGGTCGCTCTCTCATCGGAATAAACGAAGAAGAAAGCACCCACTTGGAGGCTCCCTGGCCGGATTTTGTCTTATCCATTAGCCGCCGTACCACGCCGATAGCCAGATGGATAAAAAAACAATCAGATGGAAAAACCAAGATTATACAATTAATGCACCCTGGCAATTGCGGATTAAAAGATTTGGATCTAGTGATAGTCTCCGAGCACGATGCAAAAAAAAGCAAGGGAGGCAACTTCTTTTTTATTACAGGGTGCCCGCACCGAGTGTCTAAAGAGGTAATCTTGCAGGCAAAAGAGAAATGGGAGGCGGTATTTTCAAGGCTTCCAAAGCCCTGGCTATCGGTTATCATCGGCGGATCGATTAAGGGGCGCCCGTTTAGCATGGAAAACGCCCAAACATTAGGACAAGAGATAAAGAATATCCATCAGAAAATGGGTGGCTCAATTCTTATTTCCACCTCCCGTCGAACAGGGGCAGAGGCAGAAAAAGTAATAATGGAGGAACTTAAAGGCATTCCAGCCTATACATATTTGTGGGGAGAGAAAAAAGAAAATCCGATAATGGGTTTTTATGCTTGTGGCGATAAAATTATTGTGACCGGAGATTCCGTCTCCATGGCAAGTGAGGCCTGTGGATCTGGAAATCCGGTTTTAATTTTTGAGGGCAAAAACTGGTTATCCGCCAAACACAAAAGATTCATTCGGTCGCTATACGCCAAAGGCTATGCCATTGCACTTGAGGACAACGATGCGCTTGAGTTTGTTCCACAAAGGCGCTTGGATCCCGCACAAGAGATAATGGAAAAGATAAAAGATATTATCTAGAAATCAGGCAAGAAAAAATCATTTTCTTTGGACTTAGCCTGCATAGCGAGAATTTCATCAATGGGGCTAGTTTTTTTTGTGGCAACCACTTTTTGAAACATGCCGCCAAAATAAAGGCTTTTACGCCACAAAAATTGCGATTTGTTTTTAGCAAATGTATCAATGTCACGATCCCAAAGTTTTTCCACAAACGGGTTGCGAAGACGATTGTACATCCGAACGAAATAACGAAGAGGATGCCACGGGTTGGGTTTATGGTAGTCAACAAAGATAACGGAGCCTCCGGGCTTAACGGCATTTAAAGCATTATTTATGACTTTTGCTTTTGTTGCGGGAGGCAACTCTTGCAGAAGCATAAAGCAAAGGACGACATCATATTGATTTTTGATATCAATTTTCGCAGCATTTTGTTCAAAAATCTTCATCGCCGGATAAATAGAGCCATATTTTTCTTGGCATCTGGATATTTGCAATCCATTGATATCCAGGATATCATATTGTCCATAAGCTCCGATTCGTTGCGCAACCAAGTCAATTAGATTTCCAAAAACCAGACCCAATTGTAAAAGACTTTGGTTCATTCTAATTTCATTAAGCACAGCATTAACAAGTTTATTATATTGAAAGAATGTTCGCAAATTAGCAGACCAGTTAGAATCTCTGGCTATACTTTTTTGCAAATTATTGTAAATATCCCCATAAATAAGACTGGAATAGGCAGGTAACGTATTAGGTTTATCATGTTTAATCATTTTGTATCTCCATTTTAGAGAGAGTTAATACAGCTTGTCTGACGCTTTCTTCAAAGACATCGCGGCTTTCAGCAATCAACGTATCCAAGTCGTTAAATCTGTGTCTGACTATTCTATCCTCAATGACCAAGCAGATAGCAGAAAAATCATCCATTCCAAATACTTGAGAAGAAGATCTCCAACTATGAAAGATAAGTCGTTTTTCTTCCCAGTCGGAATTTTCGAGGCTTTGCCAGTTTTTTGCAGACTGTATTAGGAATTCGTTCCACAAGGAGCAAATCTTGCGCACCCCAAACACATTTGTGTACTCATCCAGACGAGATAAATTAAGTTTTAAAGGTTTTAGCATTGTCCGACCATTTTTATTTAAGAGGTTTAATAAGTCCGAGCTTGGTTGCCTCAATCACAGCGCCAGTACGATTATAAACATTTAGAATTTTTAATATTGCAGTAACATGGAGTTTAACGGTCCCTTCCGTCAGGCCGAGTTCAAAGGCAATTTGTTTATTTGATTTCCCTTGTGAGATCAATCGAAGGACGTCAATTTGTCGAGGGGACAAAATTTTCACTTTTTCAGTAACGTCTTGAGCAGGGGACATACTTTCAACCTGTTTAAGCAGATCAAACTGATTTTGATTGGTATCCTGAAGCAGTTCGGGAGGAATATATACTCCGCCGGAAAGAACCAAAGTAACAGCCCCGATAATAACAGCATTGCTTGAGGTCTTGGGAATATATCCAGCAGCTCCGAGTTCAATAGTTTTTTGCACAATTTCTTTATCAAAGACGGCAGACAAAATGATGATAGGAGTGTCAGGCAAAGCTTTGTGAATGCGTTGAATAGCATCAAGCCACTTAGCCCCAGGCATTGCTAAATCGGTCAAGATCAAGTCAAAATTTTTATTTTTATCTATAATAGAAAAAATTTCATTGTAATTTTTTGCTGTTACAATCTCAACTTTAGAATCATGATCGTGCAAAATCATTTCCAAGCCCTTTAGAAACAACTCGTGATCATCAGCGATTAAGATTTTCATAAAGTTACTCCTTCCAATCACCAGCAATAGCCTGCCATACGGCCAACGCGGCAGCCGCGGCAGTTTCGGCACGCAAAATTCTTGGCCCCAAAGAAACAGGGCATACAAAGGGCTGATTTCTCAGTAAAACAGACTCATCCGGAGCAAATCCACCCTCTGGTCCGATCAGCAGGGCCGCTGGGAGGTTTTTGCAAGTACCAAAAGCATCAACGGCAGGCCATCCGGTTTTCGTTTCGTCCATAAAGAACAACTTTCTAGATTTAGGCCATTTCTTTAGCAACTCGTTCAAGCTGGACATTTCTTCCAAGACAGGGACATCAAAACGTTCGCACTGTTCAGCAGCTTCTACCAATTGTGCCTTGATTCTTTCTGGTCGTATTTTATCAGTGATTCCAAAACGAGTAAAGATGGGAATAATCTTACTAACTCCGAGTTCAACAGCCTTTTCAATTAAAAAGTCTGTGCGATTTTTCTTGAGAGGTGCAAAAACAAGCCATACATCAGGAGTTTTTTGGGGCAGGCGCGCCAAAGACAATATTTGCAATTTCGTTTGTTTTTTATTTGCCTCAACCACACGTGCCAAAAACTCACCATCCTGAGCATTAAAACAAAGAATTTCGTCACCATTTTTTTTTCGCATAACGTTGCAGAGATAGTGTGACTGCTCATCAGTCAACAAAAGTTGGTGATTTTGAGCCAAACAGGAAGGAACAAATATTCGGATTTGATTTTTCTTGCTCATAAATATGCTACCTATTTTTTAACTCGTAACCGGAGAATCTTGCTTTGCAGGACAGTATGTTTGTTTTGCTGTTTTACAAGGTTATCAAGAAAGATTTTTGTTTCTCCGCAACAGAGAGTTCTAAATTCCAAAATACGATTATTTTGGGAATGTTCAGAACTAACAATTTCAACCAAATTTTCCTCACCATCTGTTTTCCAAAAACTTTCTTGATCTTCCGGCAAAATAACAAAAAATGTTTGTCCGGGTCTGGCAGCAATACTTTGAGAGGTTTTATTTCTCATATCAACAAAAAACTTTTCTGGTTGAGTATTTGTAATAAGCTTGTCGGCAATTTCTAGATAGTCTATAGGCTCAGAATCAAATTTGAACATAACATTTTCTTTGTTTTTTGCGGACCGGGCTGTAGAGCTAGGAGACTCAGCTTTTGTTGGGTTGACGGAGCGTGCCACATTATTAAAAGACAAAGCGTCATTAATATCCTGTGCCACAAAAGCTTGGGAGGAATGGGTATAAAAAACAAGGACAAATACAACACTCAGAACAATTAAATTATTTTTTCTTGACATCGCCCTCCTCCTGTATACTAAAATCCGTGGCATAACCGATAATTTGGCTTCCTTATATTGAGTTTATAGTTTAAATTACAACAGATAAAGTAAAATTTTTGTTACAACCCAAAAATATATGGACTGAACATGATAATAACAATAGACGGACCGGCCTCAGCCGGCAAAGGAACGCTGGCAAATAGTCTATCCAAGAAGTACAATTTAGCATATTTTGATACCGGCATGGTCTACCGTGCGGTAGGGTTAGAATTAGTTTTAAGCGGTCAGTCGATAGAGGATGAAGCCGCGGCGGAAAGAGCTGCTTTAGAGTTGACGTTTCCTAAGATGATGGAACTTTCCTGCCACAAAGATTTTCGCTCAGATATTGGAGGCAAAGCCGCTTCGGTTGTAGCCGCGCAGCCCAAAGTTCGTCAAGCTTTGTTGAAAATGCAACAAGATTTTTCCAAGAAACCGGTGTTTGCAGATGGCTCTCCGGCTTCAGGAGCTGTTTATGACGGCAGAGATACCGGCACGGTTGTTTGTCCCAATGCAGATATAAAGTTGTTTATTACCGCCTCTCCGGAGGTAAGAGCGGAGCGCCGATTCTTGGAGTACCAATCTAAGGGACTAAATAAGAGTTATGAAGATGTGTTGGCCCAGATTCGCGAACGAGATGAAAGAGACGAAAATCGTGTGGCAGCGCCACTAAAACCGGCGGCAGATGCGATTATTTTTGACACATCAAACTACTCAGCGGCAGAGGTTTTTGAAAAAGTCTGCAAGATTATCGATAAATCAGCAAAAAAAGCTTGAAAAATAAATATTCGCGTGTATAAGTTAGGCACAAGTCAAGACAGGGTGCGCTGTCTTAACTTGAAAGTTAACCACGCACAAGTCCGCCTCGCTTTTTATTTCAAGAGGAATGGCATTTTTGAAATATAATATTTAATGATTAATACCGATATTAAAATCCCTGAAACGAATGAAAATTTTGAAGCTTTGTTGAACGAGCAATTCGGCGACAAAGGCATCACCGGTTCTGTTGTAAAGGGAACAATCATCAAATTGACATCTGATTTTGCCACTGTCGATGTAGGGCTCAAATCTGAGGGCCGCATTCCTTTGCGTGAGTTTGGCCAAAATGCCGAGCTCAAAGTTGGCGATCAGGTAGAGGTTTATGTTGACCGCTATGAAGATAAAGACGGCAACATCGTTCTTTCTCGCGAGAAAGCTCGTCGTGAAGAAGCTTGGAAAGATCTTGAGAAATGCTTGAATTCAGGTGAGCGTGTAAACGGCGTTATCTTTGGTCGTGTTAAAGGAGGTTTCACTGTTGACTTGAACGGCGCTATTGCCTTCTTGCCCGGCTCTCAGATTGATATCCGTCCGATTCGCGATATCACACCGTTAATGGGCATCACCCAACCCTTCCAGATTTTGAAAATGGATAAGGTTAGAGGCAACATCGTTGTTTCTCGTCGTGTTGTTCTGGAAGAGACCCGCGCAGAGGCCCGTGCAGAGCTGATTGATACCTTGAAAGAGGGTTCGGTTCTGGAAGGTGTTGTTAAAAATATCACTGACTACGGTGCATTTATTGACTTAGGCGGTGTTGATGGCTTGTTGCACGTTACCGATATTTCTTGGAAGCGCATCAACCATCCGGCAGAAGTTTTGTCTGTTGGCCAGACCGTAAAAGTTCAGGTTATCAAATTCAACGAAGATAACCAGAGAATTTCTTTGGGTATGAAACAGCTCGAGGCAGATCCTTGGCAAAACGTTGCCGAGAAATACAAAGTTGGTGAAGTATACACCGGTAAAGTTACCAACATCACCGATTACGGCGCATTCGTAGAGCTCGAGGACGGTATTGAGGGCTTGGTTCACGTATCAGAAATGAGCTGGACCCGCAAGAACGTACACCCGGGCAAGATTGTTTCTACTTCACAAGAAGTTCAAGTAAAAGTTCTTGAGGTAGATGCCGACAAACGTCGTATTTCCTTGGGTATCAAACAATGCACCCCGAACCCGTGGGCAGCTTATGTTGAAGAGCACCCGGTTGGATCTGTTATCGAAGGCAAGATCAAAAACATCACCGAATTTGGTTTGTTTGTTGGTCTGTCAGATGAAATTGACGGCATGATTCACCTCTCAGATATCTCTTGGGATAAATCTGGAGAAGAAGCTGTAAAAGACTACACCAAAGGTCAAGATATTCAGGCCAAGATTATCGATGTTGATGTTGAAAAAGAGCGCATCAGCTTAGGAATCAAACAATTGTCTGAAGACACTGTCAGTGCCGCTTTGGAAGCCTTCAAGAAAGGTGATGTTGTTAAGGCAACAGTTACCAGCACAGATGATAAAGGTGTAAATGTTACTGTTAATGGTGTTAATGCCTACATCAAGAAGGGTGATTTGTCTAAGGACAAAGCCGCTCAGAACCCTGAAAACTACAAAGAAGGGGATGTCTTGGAAGCAAAAGTTACCACTGTTGACAAGAAAAACAACAAGCTGAACCTCTCGGTTAAAGCCTTGGAGATTGAAGAAGAGAAGAAAGCCCT
>CALXVX010000071.1 GCA_944392215.1 uncultured Alphaproteobacteria bacterium
GTTTTAAGCCCCTTATCTATTTGGCTTATCAGCCATGGCTGCCCCAACGCCGCGCGGCCAATCATAACGCCGTCAGCTCCCGTATATTCAAGCATTTTTTTGGCATCTGTAACAGAACCGACATCCCCATTGCCGACAACAGGTATCTTAACGGCAGCTTTAACCTCACCGATGATATTCCAATCTGCCCGACCGGAATAAAATTCTGTTCTTGTCCGCCCATGTACTGTGATATATGAGGCACCGTTTTCTTCACACATCTTGGCAAATTCAACCGCATTTACATGCTGGCAATCCCAGCCTTTGCGAAATTTAACGCTCACCTTTAAGGGCGTGGCCTTGACCACTGTTTCTATTATCTTTGAGGCCAGGGGCATATCTGTCATCAGGTAGGAGCCACTCTTGTTTGCAACAATCTTTCTCACCGGGCAACCCATATTTATGTCCAAAGAGTGAGCCCCTAAATCTTGAGCCAATTTGGCAGCAAAATCAAACAACTGCAAATCGCTGCCTACCAGCTGAACCACTACCGGATAAGGCTCATCTCTGACATCCGCTATTTTATAACTTTTGGGATTCTTGCGCGATAAGGCATTGATTGCCACCATTTCGGAGACTATGTTGCCCTTGCCAAAGCTTGCCGTCAGTTTTCTTAACGGCTTATCCGTTATTCCTGCCATTGGTGCCAAAAATACTTGGCTGTCAAAATCCAATATCCGCATCTATACCTTAAAATCAAATTCTTGGTTATTTTTGAACATGAAGTCTATCAAAACCGTTGGCTCTTTTAATACCTCCCCGGCTTGTTGGTATGAGGAAGTTGCATAAGCGCTGCCACCTGTTTCCATTTTATTGCCGCTTTGTATTTGCCAGCTTATTTCTTCTGGTAAAAGTCGATAAGCATATCCCTTAACCTGTTCGGCATAAGGCCTGTTCCAATCGGCATTTTCCTTTTCTCTTGATGGCGCTTCAAAAGAGGATTGGTCTTTTATCTTTACAACAGAGGAATATATCTGTTGCTGAAGATTGTTAAGGTAGTCGTTTACATAAAGCCGGCTCATGCCTCAAATTTACTCCATCTTATCCAAAGTCTTGGCCAAAATATAGTAGAGCTTGCCAATGTCGGCTCCCGAAACAACTGAAAGCAAGAGTCCTGAATGTTCATGGCTCTTAGCCGCACTGATGAGTAGTTCAAATTCTGAAAGGTATGCGTTAACTTGGGTGCGGAAGTCCTCGTTTTTCTCATATTCTTTTTTGACCGCCGAAATCTGAGACTTGCTCATATTCTTAGCCAAATAACGCACAAATACTGCCGTATCTCCGTTATAGAACTTTTTCCACAGATCTTCTTCATCTTTCGGGTTGAACACCCGATTGATGTCTATGGATATACTTTCCAATTTTTCAATAATTGTACCTGCTTGTTTTAAGAAACCTTCTATCTGAATTCCTTGGTAAGCTGTTGTCAAATTTTTCAAAGTGTTATTGGCTTTATGAGTTTGCTCATTCAACTCTTTAATCTGGTTATTTATGGTCTCATTGAAGCGCAGGGTCTCCTTGACAATATTATCGCTGTTTAAGCTGAAATCTTTGCTAGTTTCAAGCAAGCTGCCCATGGCCGAATTTACTTTGGCAACTGTATCGTCTGTTGCAGCAACCAACGCATTGGATTGTTTCAAAAATACCTCACCAGAGCCTAAAATATCATTAGATATTCTTTCCGCATTGGCAGCAATCTCGCTGATGGAGGCTCTCAGCTTGTCTCCGGAATTAACCAGGTGAGCTGAGCTTACTTTGGCGGCATCTTCCATTTGCAATCCAAGATTTTTCAAATCCTTGCCAAGACCTTTTACTTTATCATAAGCCTGGTTGGCTCTTTCTGCCAGTTGGTTTGAAGTGTCGCTCAGTACTGTATTAAAGCAGTCTACCAATTTTTTTGTATCGTCGGAGATTGTTATCATCTTATCGCTCTGGGCTGCTATAAGTTTATTTATCTCCATTACGCTGGTGCTGGTTTCTGCTGTCACTGTATTGAAACCTGATGTATATTTTTCATATTCCTTAAATATACCTTCCATTTTTTCCACTGATTGCTTAACTGCCAAACCTAAGTCCTCTCCAGTCTGAGACAAAAGCAGATTTACTTGATCTAGGGTTTTCATCGAGTTCTTGGATGTCTTATTAACATCCTCTCCTGCTTTTATCAATCTGTCTCCCAGGACATCAAATTCATAAGCTAGTTTGGTCGAGGTGTCAAAAATACCATCTGTATTACTTTTGAAGGAGTCGTTCACTTCTTTCATCTTTTGAGCGACGTTGACTGCGGCATCTGACAAATATTTATATTGCTGTGCTAAGGAAGCCTCTCCTAAGCGGCTTTGAGTTGCCAAGGTATTGGAAACCTCTGTCAATGCCTCTGCCTGTGATGACAAAACTTTGTTAATGTCCGCGCTTTGATTCTGGACCTTGGCTATTGCCAAATCTATATTTTTGGTGTGTTCATTCAGCAATTTGCCGACGTTTGCTCCTGCCTTGGATAACTCCCCTCCTGCTGTTTGCAGTTTATTGCAACTCTCAGAGAGGCTTTGAGCACTTTCCTTTCCCTGCTCATCAAGTTTCTTGGCCGCTCCATTAAATATATTTACCTGGTCTAATATCTTATTAGATATGCTCCCCAAATTGTCAGCAATATCTTCAACCATCTTCTTAACAGATGCATTCTTACTCTCTACCATTGCCTCAATCTCTGATAAGCGGTCTATTGAGCGGTGAGAATTATTTACAACCGCCTCGGTATGGCGAGAAGTATCTTCTTCAAGCATGGTCATACGCGTAAATACCTTGTCGGCGCTTTGCTCTATTATTCCCACTTGGGCTTTGAGCGCCTCACTCATGCTTTCTGCATTGTCTGCTATTTTATCACAGAAATTATAAAACTCATTTTCTTGTTGTTTGAACAAAGTGTTTAATGCTGCCGCTTTTTCGTCTAAGCCTGCCGCAACATTAGACGTATATTCGGTTGCAGAGCGTGAAATCTCGTGCAATGCCTTGCTCTGCTCCTCAAAGTCATTGGCTGCTTTTTTAAATGATTCTAACGCCGAAGACGTCGCCTCGTTTATCTCCTTATTTTGCTTGCTCAAAATACTGTCAATGTTGGTTACCCGCTCTAACACTGTTTGGCTTAAGAGGTCTATGTTTTGGTTTTGCGTATTTAAAACATTTTCAAACTGTGTTACCTTGGCCAAGGTTCTGTTTGCAGAGGTATCAAATTGATTGGCCTGTTCAGTTAGATTGTCATTAATTGCTCTGCTCTTGTTTATGACTTCATTACAAGAAACTAGCATTGAAGACAAATTGTCTTTCAAATTATCAACTGCAGCTGAAGCATTATTCTCCAACGCGGTGGAGGCATTAGAAAGTTCTTCTATTTGCTGCTTTAATTCAGCTTTTATCTCTTCTACCTTGGCTATGCTGGAGGTTATGTTTTTGTGCTGTTGTGCCAAAGAGGCCTCACTTACCTGGTTTTGCGCAACAACAACCGATGTTGTCTCATTCAGGGCTGTAGCATGCCGGTCCATGTTGTCCGCGGCTGAAGACATCGCAGAAATAGCTTCTTCTGAATTCTTTTTTAGGTTATTTGAAACAGCATCAATCTCTCCGTTGAGAGAGACAATCTGAGACGTGAATTCCGTAATCGTTTCTTTTATGGCTTGGCGGCGGACTTGTAAGTCTTCTCCAACCGATTTTGCTTGATCCATTGCCTCTGTTGCTAATTTTTGTAAAGTACCCGTCTTCTCTTCTATACTCTTTACATAGGTCGTTAAATCTCCGTTTGCAACCAGGGTCTTATTTTGCAATGAATCTATATTACTCTCTAGTTCATCGTCTATTTTTTGCATCGCTTTGATGGCTTGGTCCGAAACATTATTCAGATTGCTTATCTGGATGGCTATACTGTCTTCTAGGTTACTGCCCCGAACCATTAATTTGTCCAACTCCTGCGACAATATTGTTCCATGTTCTGTCAATTTCTTTGTAATGTTGTCGGCATGCTCATCCATACCAGAAATTAATTCCATTAAGTCATGTCCATGTTTGGACATGCTGTCATCTACTTTCTTAATCTGCAAAGAAACCGAATCATCTAAACCATCCAACCCCTTGTTTACACGCTCATTTATGGTTTCTATATTGGCCAATGCACGCTTGCTCAAATCATCTATCTTGCTACGCATAACTTGGCCGCTTTCTGAAATGATTTTTTCTAATTTTTCAGTATGTTCTCCTAGCGTATCCGCCATGTTCTCGACTTCTGCAGACATTGTTTTTTTCAGTGAAACGCAATTTGTCACGGCGGCAGCTGATATTTGTTGTAGCGTTTGTGACTGAGCATTTAGTGCCTCTCCAACCATATTCAGGTTAGCTGTTGTTTCCTCATTAAACTGGCGCAACATCTCATTAGCGTGGATAATATCATGATTGCTGGCATCCGAAATTTCATGTAAAAATTCTGCAGAAGTCTTTATCTCCTTTATTTTTGGTAGTAATTTTTCGAATAAATTTTCTAAACTATCCTCTATTTCTAGTGCTCCACTGGCAAAAGCCTTGTTTAACCCCGAAAAAGTTTCTGCGGAATTGCGTGCTTTATCCGTGATTGTTTCAAAATTTTGAGTCAAAAATTTAACCCCATCGCTCAGCTCTACAATCGTCTTGGAAGAATAGTTATCCAAAATTGCAACTAACTTTGTAAATTCATTGATGTTTTCTTTTATCTCATCTTTAATTTTTGCCGTCTGAATGGTGGCCATTTTGCTCACTTCTTGCAGCTCAACAACTTGGGAACGTATGGCATCAGCCATGGCTTTGGCTGTTTGGGGGGCGCCTTCTTCGGGGTATACCAACTGGTTCATGTAGGCTCTTAAAAACTTGGCCTCTTGCTTAAAAGATGTGCCTCTGTCTATGTAGACCATAACAACCCAGATAATCGCTAACGGCAAGGTGATACCGGCCAAAAAGCCGCCGAATTCATCAGGCATCATCAAAAACAGATTATCCCACCCGAAAAACTGGGTGATGTATATCAAGACAATGGCAAACCATATTGCACTCACGCCTATCATCAGTTTGTGCAAATTATTATTCAGCCACGAGGGTCTTTCCTCTATCTCTACCGAGTGAGGTGCCTCATTCATAAATTGCGGAAGAGTTTCAGCCGAAACAGCGCTGCGGCTTTCTTTGTTCTTTTCAGACATTTTGTTCCCCATTGTCAATAATATTCCCCTGCCTTTTTCTAGGCTTTCCGTATCTTAAAACATTATTTTTAAATTGGGAATATCTTAACTTAACTTCTTTGCACTTATCCACACCCCAGGCGACGGCCTGGAGCGATTAGCAAGCTGTAATCCGCTCAACTCACAAAGTTCGTTTCGCTGGCACTCGTGCCTTGATAAAAAACCCCGCTTTTTCTTGGCGGGGCTTTTATTATTCTTCGGCTTTTTTGCGCAAAACGTAATTTAGTTTTTGCAGGGCCTGAACTTGCATTTGCTCTTGGCTCAGTGTGGCCGGAACAACCACGCTCGCTTCTATCTTGGTTTCCGGCTCTATCGCCGTTACCTTCACATATGCCCCTTGGCGAATATATTCAAACAATATTTCTGACATTGCCACTTATTCCTTCAGAAACTTATTGCTCTTAGGGAAACCGAAAGGCGCCAGTTTGCCAACTTGGGCGCGGTGTCCAAGCCAGGTCAACAACTCGGTCTCGGTCTTGGTTCCGCCTGCCCTTGTATAGGTGAAACCCTCTGATTCATTGAAAATTTGAATGTCAGCCAAACCTCCGTCTTTATACTTTTGCAAGGTGACGCCTCGACCTCTGGCCATGGTCGGAACCTCTTCTACCTTGAAAATCAGAAGCTTGCGGTTATCACCAATCACGGCAACCATATCTCCGGTTATCTTCTTGCAAAAGGCCAATTTTTCTCCTTCTGCAACGTTCATAATCTTGCGGCCGTTGCGGGTTTGTGCCACAATGTGGTTTTCATCTACCACAAAACCTCTGCCGATGTTGGAGGCTATCAGATATTTTGCCTTGGCATCAAATACAAACATATCAACAATATTATCGCTGTTGCCCAAGTCTATCATCAGGCGCAAAGGTTGACCGAAACCTCTGCCGCTTGGTATCTCGGAAGCGGAAATATTGAAAAACTTGCCCGAAGTATCCAGTAAGACAATCTTATCCGTCGTCTGTGCGTGGATTGCCATCAAAAGCGCATCATCATCTTTAAACTTAAACTCCTCATTTAAGTCATTATGACCTTTGGTGCAGCGTATCCACCCTTTTTGCGACAAGATAATCGTTATCGGCTCTTTTTCTACCATTGCTTCAATTGAAATTTCTATATCATCGGCAACTTCCGCAAACTCTGTGCGGCGGCG
This sequence comes from uncultured Alphaproteobacteria bacterium, assembly GCA_944392215.1. GTDB lineage: Bacteria > Pseudomonadota > Alphaproteobacteria > RF32 > CAG-239 > CAZU01. The sequence goes on from CALXVX010000071.1 coordinate 6,439, forward strand.
GCCCAAAGCCGTCTTCTTGCCGAATTTTTCTCTGATATACTTAATTTCTTCCGCTACCTTTTGCCAACGCAAATTCTCATCTGCGAGCAGAGCCTCTAGCTCTCCCTTTTCGGCGCTTAAATCATCAAACTCTTTATGAATCTCGCTTTCTTCCAATTTACGGAGGCTACGCAGTTTCATATTCAAAATCGCTTCTGCCTGATTATCTGTCAGCGCAAATTCTTTCATCATCACTGCTTTAGGCTCATCTTCTTCCCTGATTATGCGGATAATCTCATCCAAATTCAGATAAGCTATCAGATAGCCCGACAATATCTCCAAGCGCGCATTTATTTTTTGCAGGCGATAATTAGAGCGGCGCTCCAAAACATGAAGCCGATGATGCAGATATTCTCCCAAAACCTCTTTGATGCTCATTACTCTTGGTACGCCGTCAGAATCCAAAACGTTCATATTCAGCGCAAATTTGCTCTCAAGCTCTGTTTGCTTAAACAAAAGCTCCATCAGCATATTGGCATCAACGTTCCTGTTCTTGGGCTCTAGGACAATTCTCACATCGTGAGTGGATTCATCTCTGACATCGGCCAAAAGCGGAATCTTTTTGTCAATCAACAGCTGAGCAATCTTCTCTATCAGCTTAGACTTGATGACCTGATAAGGAATCTCGGTGATAACAATTTGATATTGCCCCATGCCTAAATCTTCTTTTTCCCATTTGGCACGAATGCGGAAATTGCCGCGCCCTTGCTTGTAGGCATCTGAAATCGTTGCAAATTTATCAACAATAACACCACCTGTTGGGAAATCTGGCCCTCTCAACTTGCGAACCAGAGGCTCAATCTCTACATCTGGCTTCTCTATCAGCAGCAACAAAGCATCGCAGACCTCTGATAAGTTATGCGGCGGGATATTGGTGGCCATACCAACCGCAATACCCGAAGAACCATTGCACAACAAATTCGGCACTGCCGCAGGCATTACCACCGGCTCAGATTCCTCACCGTCATAGGTATCTCTGAAATCTACCGCATCATCATTCAAACCTTCCATCAAGGCCATGGCAAATTCGGTTAACCTTGCTTCCGTATAACGCATGGCAGCCGGGCCGTCACCATCAATGTTGCCGAAGTTGCCCTGCCCGTCAACCAAAGGATAGCGCACCGAAAAATCTTGTGCCAGGCGCGCCATTGCCTGGTAAACGGCGCTGTCACCATGGGGGTGATATTTACCGATAACATCACCAACCACGCGGGCGCATTTTTTGAAGCCCGATTTGGGATCCAAATGCAATTGGCGCATGGCAAATAAAAGCCTTCTGTGCACCGGTTTTAAGCCGTCTCGCACATCGGGCAAAGATCTTGATACAATGGTGGACATTGCATAAGAAAGGTAGCGGCTGCTCAGCTCTTCAGCCATGGCAACGGTTTTTATTTTTTCTTGCGGTTCTGCCATATTTTTTATATCCAATAGTCTGATTATTATATAATTTCTGCCAAGTTAACACGGCATTTCGGAAATTTCAAGCCGTGTGTGGCAAAAAAGTTTTTATAGAGGAAAAACTCCGTCATTTTCAACAAATCTCTCAGTTCTTCCCTTGAGGGAGAATATTCCTGATTTAAAATAAAATGCGGAAATTTAAACAATTTGTCTTTATAAAGCTCGCCGGCTTCTGCACAAACGGCACGGCCTGTTTTGGGCGACACATAAGCCAAATTATCTGTCCGACCGGTGGCTGAACAAGTGGATAGGTCAAGCCCCACGCCCAAAAACTCAAGAAGATGAAATTCAAAGTAAGAATAATGCGCTAGCCAATTATCTTCATCTATCAGATTAAAAAAACTATCAACGTAATAATAAAATCTTTCCAAATTCTCTTGCTCGGGCATGCAGGCATTGCAAAGACTGCAAAATGAGCTCAAAACCCTTAGCTTATTGTTATCACTCATAAAATTTACCGCCAAAGGCGACACCAGCTCCACCCTAAAAAGCAACATATTCTCATCAACTCTGGCATAGGCATCAACTTTTACCAAATTGCCCAGTTGAAATGTGGATAAATTCTTCTTGCTCAGGCAATTTTTGACATAGCCCGTCACTTTGCCGTGTTCTTTGCTCAGAACCGTCAATATCAAAGATTTTTCGCCATGGCGGCGCAAATTTATTATGTAACCTTGATCAGTGAACTTCATATTTTAAGGATTAGCTCCCTGCCGCCTTTCCGTCAACAAAAATTCTTTCTAATAAAAAGCCTGAGGTTGTTACTCAGGCTTTTTTCTTAATAATCATGTATTATGCTTTTGGTTATCTTATCGTATGCCATCAGCTCGGTTAAAACTCTTTCCATATCTTTTAGAGGAATCGCATTGGGGCCGTCTGATAAGGCTTTATCAGGATTATCGTGCGTTTCAATAAAAACTGCGGCTACGCCTACGGCCACCGCGGCTCTGGCCAAAACCGGAGCAAATTCTCTTTGGCCGCCGGAAGAACCTCCAAGGCCGCCCGGTTGCTGAACCGAGTGAGTAGCATCCATAATCACAGGGCAACCCGTATCTTTGGCCATTTGCGGAAATGAGCGCATATCCGTTACCAAAGTGTTATAGCCAAAAGAAACGCCGCGCTCGGTCAGGCAAACTTTGTCATTGCCGCTGTCTTCACATTTTTGAACCAAAGTCTTCATATTCCACGGGGCCAAAAACTGTCCTTTCTTGATATTTATCACCTTGCCGGTTTTGGCGGCGGCAACAACCAAGTCTGTCTGGCGGCATAAAAATGCCGGAATTTGCAGCATATCCACATGTTTGGCAACTTCTGCACATTGGCATTGCTCATGCACATCGGTCACTATCGGAATATTGTTGTAAAGTTTCTTAATCTCGTCAAAAGTACGCATCCCCTCTTCTAAGCCAACACCGCGCGGACCATTGAGCGATGTGCGGTTGGCTTTGTCAAAAGAAGCTTTGAAAACGTAATTAATGCCCAATTTCTTGGTTATCTCCACCATTGCGCCACAGATGTCTATTGCATGTTGGCGGCTTTCTATCTGGCAGGGACCGCAAAGCAATGCCAACGGCAACTTATTGCCAATCTCAAAATTTCCGATTTTGATAATTCTTTGTTCCATTAGTTTCACCTTTCGTTTCTGATACTTTTGAGGCTATCATATTTTATGAAATTGGCAACAACATAAAATAAAATCCCCAAGTTGGGGATTTTTGCTAATTGATGGCTATCTTGGTCCAGACAAACAACACGTTTCCATCGTTTTTGACACCAGGAACATAAGCCGCTTGCAAGGCGAATCTCTTGTACTCTACACTGGCCAAAGGAAGTGGCGCTGGCACCGGGAGGTAGTACCACTCACTGCGCTGGGTAATTCCCAAAGTATAACCTATGCCGACTCTAAAGTCCGGGTTGCAGTTTACAAACCAATTCTTCATGAAGGCATAGCCGAAAAATGTTTCTAAATGTTTATTGGAATCCTTAAAGCCCATGGCATAAAGCCCGTGCCAGTTGCCGTTTTCATCAAAACGCGACTTTCCTATACCAAAACCCCACGGATTTTCGTTGTATTTATCTATATGTTCTTGGTCATAAGTCAGCCGGTTGTGCCAGGCATAAACCGGAATATAAGCATCATACTCTTCAGAATCCCACGTCTTAGCAACATCTGATTTCAGCTGTTGCCAGTATTCCGCAAATCCGGCCCTTGCCGGAGCGGTGTACAAACAAATGAGTATGCAAATCGTTAGTATTTTTTTCATGAGGTATGTTTATAAACACAATTAAATATAATATCAACTTTTTTATTCAACTTATCAAAAATTGTTTAAAAATATTTTACTCAATTTTTAGTATTGTGTCTTATAAAATGAAAATCTTCAGGTTTATTTCAGATTTGTATAATTTAGGTGTTGAATATGTGATATTTTCGTTGTCTTGGGAAAAAATATATCTTAGCCTAGGGAAAAATATAAGGATAACGACATGAATTCTTTTTTATTGCGCAGATTAGCCCCCTTCTTTGTTGCCGCCGTGGTTATAGAGTTTTTAACCTTTGCCCTTTTGCTGTTGGCCGAGCGTGAGTATGTGGACTGGGCTTTTATGCCAATGATAAAGACCGTGGGTGTATTAATTAAAACCACGACAATCTCATTTCTATATATGATGCTGCCTTATGCCCTCTATCTTCTCATTCTTCCTGCAAAATACGTTAATTCTAAATTTGACCATTTTATAGCAGCGGCGAATTTTAGTGTATTCATCTTTCTTAACCTGTTTGAAGAAACCATGTCTTTGGTCTTTTGGGAAAAATTCTCTGCTGCTTTTAATTTTATTGCGGTTGAATATCTGATTGATATGCGTGAAATTGCCGATGATATCTCGCAGAACTACCTCTTTATTGCCTATATCGCTGCTTTAATCGTCATCACTTTTCTCATTGTGCGGAGGGCAGAAAAATTTCTGCTTACCTCGATGCCGTACCCACGCTGGTTTAAACGTACAGTCTATACCGCCATTTATGTCTTGTGCTGTGCTCTAATTTACATCAACACTGATGAGCAAGAGCTGGAAATTAATGAGAACTACTTCAATAATGAACTTTCAAAAGACGGAACTTATAGCCTGGTGCGCTCGCTTTGGAAGAGTGATTTGACTTACCAAGACTTTGTTGCCAAAAACAAAGACATCCTAAGGTCAGCCCAATAGAAATGTTCTACATTTTTTCTAAAATATACAAAAAATATCTTGACAAAACTTGTTTTTGTGCATTATAACTCTGCTTAGTTTTTGATTTTTTAGATAGGAATTATGTTTTAGTCAGGGGTGTAAGAATAGGGTTCGTGCAAAGGAATTCGCTACTCCGCTCCACGTGAGACTTCTTCTTCGCCTCTGACTTTTCAGAAATATAAAAACCCGGCCTTTCATGATAGCTTCTTTCGGCCCGGTTTCGGAGAACGCGTCATCCCTTTCTTTTGATTGTGGCTGACCTTTCTCCTTCATAAAAGCACCCTTCGTGCTTTCCTGCTAATTTTTTGTTGTGTGAGGAGAATAACGTTGTGAAACGGTGTCTCCTCTTTTTTTATTTTAAAATTCTCTTTTTTTCAAAAAAATAGTTGACAAAATTTCAGAAATGTGTTTTATAGGCAGTATTGAAGAATATAAGTATGCCTACAATTATACAGAGAACCGGGGTTTGACCAACCAAAAAACTAACCCCAACTTTAAAACTTCAAAACGCCTCGGTTCTTTTTTACATAAAAGGTTCTGCATGGAGGAAGACTTGGGTTAAACATAAAAAATGCCTGTGTGGGACCTTTTTTTCAAAGACTTGCCGGAACGGAAACGTATTTACGTTTGTCTGGATGATATTGTGTTGTGATCCGTTCCGGCCGCCTATGGAGCATCCTACCGCTTCGGCCGTAGTTTGGCTCCAAAACTTTGCCAAGTGGGTTTTGGGTTACCCTGCTTGGCGTACCAAACTGGTTTCGAACCAGTTTTCTCAAATTTTTAGCCATATTTTGGAGCACCTCATGTCGTGAGACACGGGTGCTCTTTTTTGTTTTTGTTGAACTCTTACCTTCCGCTTGAGCCAAAGCCAGCCTCTCCTCTGCTGGTAGACAGTTCATCAAAGGCTTCTTGGCTTATTTCTTTAAACACCGCATGGTAAGGAAACGGCAGCTCAACCTGAGCTATTTTATCTCCCGGAGCAATCGTATAAGACTTGCCGCTCCCTGCCGCATTGGTATTTAACAAGCCCACAATCCACTCGCCGCGGTAGTCCGTATCAATAATCCCGGCGATAGTGATAATACCATGCTTAATTGCCAGCCCACTGCGAGAATTTATGCGAAACCATAGTGGCGCTTCTGCCGCAACTTTTAGGCCGGTCGGCACGCCGACATGTTCCCCAGGAGCTATCTTCAGTGGCTCTTTGAGGGCGGCACAGATATCAAAGCAAGCCGAACCCTCGGTCGCATAACTCAAATTGGCCGGGTTCTCCGCATAGTGAGCCAGTTTGGTGTATACAACCTCTACGTCTATTCTCTGCATGTCTTTATCCTTCTATACCGCAACTTCACCTTTTAGTGGGCCATAGCATTGGTAGTCCACTAACTTAAAGTCCTCATACTTAAAGTCAAAAATATTCTTAACCTCAGGATTTAATTCCATTTTTGGCAGCGGCAAAGGCTCTCTGCCAAGTTGGATTCTCACCTGCTCAAAGTGATTGTTGTAAATGTGTGCATTGCCCAATGTGTGTACGAAATCTCCCGGTTTTAGTCCCGTAACCTGCGCGACCATCATCGTCAGCAATGAATAAGAGGCTATGTTAAACGGCACGCCCAAAAACATATCGCAACTGCGTTGATATAACTGGCAATTCAAACGCCCGTCCGGAGTGACATCAAATTGAAAAAACGCATGGCACGGCGGCAGGGCCATCTTATCTATCTGCGCAGGATTCCATGCCGTGACAATCAGACGGCGGTCTTGCGGATTTTTCTTTATCCGCTCAATGACATCTGAAATTTGGTCTATTCCCTCGCCGTTAAAATTACGCCACTGAGCACCATAGACGGGCCCCAAATTGCCATCTTTATCTGCCCATTCGTCCCAAATATGAACATTGTTGTCTCGCAAGTATTTGATGTTGGTGTTGCCTGAAAGCAGCCATATCAATTCATGAATAATGCCTTTTAGAAACATCTTCTTGGTGGTTACCAGCGGAAAACCTTTGCTCAAGTCAAACCGCATCTGGCGGCCAAACACTTTGCGCGCATAAACGCCGGTGCGGTTGTCTGCATCTTGGCCGTTTTCCATAATGTCTTTTAAAATTTCCAAATATTGTTTCATAGGTCCTCTCTTTTTAGTACTGGATACTAATTATATTCATGAGTTTTTTTAAAACCGCTTGGTCAACAAAATCCCCTCTTTTGACCCACAGAGATGTGTAGACATTTTCCTGCTCATAGTCGGGGCTGACTTTTTGGTAGCGTTTTTCCATAACTTCAATGCAAGGAGTGATATCTATTCTTTTCCCCTCAAGCGAATCGACTTTACCGCAATATCTGCTATCAACAATGACATCAGGTAGCAGAGAATCGCCAGAACTCATAAACAGTTTGTATATGGTCGCTCCACCGCAGATATATAAATCCCCCTCAAACTCCGCAAAATCTTTGATATTTCCGGCAACAAAATGGCGGGTTTTGTCGCTTACCTCATAACCTTTTGTTAAGGTCAAGACATAAATATTGCGATTGGGAAGTGTGCGGTTGGGAAAACTCTCATAAGTTTTTTCGCCCACAACCAGATTCTCCCCCTCGGTGATTTTGCGAAAACGCTTGAAATCTGAAGCAATATGCCATGGAATCTTGGGGCCAATTCCTATCAAATTATCGCCATCGTGGCGGCACCAGACTGCAATCTTTGTCATTTTACTTTTCCTTTTTCCTATCTTCCCTCATTATAGATAATTCATTTTTAAACACACAGAAAAGACAGCTTTTCCCACAATCTTTTTAAATTATAAATCCAGTGGTTATGAGGAATCTTATGTCTTGAATTCTTTTTATAAATCGCTTATACTGCGCTTTGTCGGACTGGTTCGACTACAACACTAGAGGCGCTGTGAAATAGGATATTTGGACCCGGGGGCAGTACCCGGCACCTCCACCAATTTTTATCTCTAACGGGGGTGACATAGGATTGACAGGTATCAGTAAAGATAGTTTGCTGTGTTCGGTGAGATACCACCGTTATCGGTTCAAATCAAAATGAATGCTAACGATAATAACGTAGCACCCGTTGCAATGGCTGCTTAATTGTAGTCGCAACAAACTAAATTCTTTTGACTTTGGTTAGTTGAAAGTGGGGCTATCGGGACTTGCCCAGCAACAGGAAAGTCCCCCTTTTTTAAGTTTTTTAAGATTGGGTTTTGAGCATGAAAGATTTGGATATTAACTATGATAAATTGGTAGAAAAAGCTCTTAAACATGTGGTGATTGAGAGCCTCAAAATTGCCGCAGATGAAGGTCTGCCCGGCGAGCACCATTTTTATATCTCGTTCAAAACAAATCACCCAAATGCCAGAGTTTCTGCCCAACTTCTCAACCAATATCCCGAAGATATGACCATCGTTTTGCAGCACCAATTTGCAAACCTGATGGTGGGCGCCACTTATTTTGAGGTTGACTTGAGCTTTGGCGGAATTCCGCAAACACTCAGAATTCCATATGACGCCATCACCTATTTTGCTGACCCTTATGCCAAGTTTGCTCTGAGCTTCAGCAATGGCGAAGATATGTTCTCCTCTGATGATGTCTTGGAAGATGAACCACAAGAAGTTAAAGACAGTAACCAGTCTGCCGTTGTGGTTTCTATTGACGAATACCGGAAAAAACATGCGTAAAATCTCGGTGATTATTGCTAACCGTCACTCCACTAGCATTTGCCTGGAGGATGAGTTCTATAATGAACTCAAAAAAATCGCCAATGAAAAAAACATAAGCATCAACGCCTTGATAACCGAGATTGATGCCGCAAGAGAAAACGAAAATCTCTCAAGCGCTATCCGTGTCTATATCCTTAAATATTTGCTCGCCGGCCCCGCCGAAGCCGGCAGTAGCAGTGCGAACGCACACTTCGACAACTTAGCTGTACACAGCACCACTCCCGTTGGTCGCGGTGCTGGCGCAAGTACCTTAGAACAATTTAAGGATTGATTGACTCGCCTGTGAGGCAAGTGAGAGGGAGTTAATGGCTAATTGTTGGCGGGTTTGCAAGGCCAGCATATTGGCGCTCTCTTCATTCATATCCGCAAGCGTCAACTTATCTGCACCCTCAGTCAAAACATTTATCAAGCTCTCAGTGAAGTCTTGTCTGGTTGTGATGATGTTATAATTATTCCCTAGCTCTGAGGAATAATTGCGAATGGCATTTATCGCTGATGTCAGCTCCTCTAGCGACTTATTTATATCTTCCTCACTCCACCAGCTTAAAGTCGTTAGACCTAGTGCTTTTGGGCTCATATCCTTGCCTTGTACATTCAAATTCGCCGTGTTGTCTTCATTAAACTTTACACTCAGCTTATCTGTTTGCAGAAGGTTGATGCCTTTGTATGATGCATCTTTTATCAAAGAATCATATTGG
>CALXVX010000072.1 GCA_944392215.1 uncultured Alphaproteobacteria bacterium
GCAATAAAGACCAGCCTTGCAGGTAAAAGCCTGATGTATTCTTAAGATAACCATTGTTATCAATGTCAAAATCTCCTGCTCTGGTATAAGCCCACAAATCTCCCTCGCCCGGATGAGCTGCAGAGTTTACAACAAAGAAACCGTTGCCGCTGATGGCTAAAGCCGTGCTTGATGAACTAGATGCCAACAAGCCTTGAACATTAATTCCCTGTTTGGAGGCTGGTTGAACACCGCCGGGGGAATAATGCGAGCTTGAGGTCTGCTTGGTTACCAAAGTTGAGAAGGCAACCGAAGTGTTTTTGTAACCAATAGTGTTTACGTTGGAAATGTTATCAGAAATGGCACCCATCGCGGTAGACTGAGCCGCCAAACCTGAAATTCCCGATTGCATTGCACCAAAAATACTCATTTTCTTTCTCCTAAAACTTTTATAATTATATTATTCTTGTTTCTTGGGTTCCTTCTGAACCTTCATTTTCTTCGGTATCTCCTCCCTCGCCTTCTGCTTCTGAGCCGGAGTTGCTACCGGTGTTGACTTTATCAAAATAATCATCATTGCGCATGGTAAGAATATCACCAAGGCTAGCGGTAACGGCATCACCGAGACCAATGTAAATTCCGTTTTCATCACTGGCCACACCGGTAACCTTACCAAATATTGTTGTCGTAACCGTGGCCTGAGCCTCTCCATTTGCAACTTTGGGGCTGACAATGATTTGGTAGGCGCCGTCTTCAAGCTGATTGCCGTTGCTGTCTTTGCCATCCCAGGTAAACTCGTGGGTGCCGGAAGTGGTCTCACCTGTTGTTGTGTAGACAACATTACCGCTCATATCTTTAATGGTGATGGTGGATGAGAGCACATCTTTGTTGAATGTGTAGGTCGCTTTGGCCTTGCCGCCTTCCAAGGGCATTACATCGCCCAAGACTTGAGCAGTTTTGCCAATATAAGAAACAGCCTGTGCGCCAAGGTTTGATAAATTCAAACTCAACAATGTATCTAATTTGCTGTTGGTTTGAATGGCCTGTTCTACACTTGAATATTGTACCAATTGGTTGGTAAATTCAGCCGTATCCATCGGATCCATCGGATCTTGGTATTTTAACTGTGTGGTCAGCAGAGTTAAGAATGTGTTCATATCCGCAGATAAGGTCTGACTGCTTGAGTTGGTCGTGCTTACCCCGGTTTGAACTGTGTTGGTAATTGCGCTAATATCTGTTGCCATGGTCGTTCTCCCCAAAAATTAAACCCTGATATTTAGCCCTTGAGCCGGCGTCCATTCTAAATTATCGTTACCGGCCAATTCATTCTCGGCATCGTGTTCCATGACACTGCCGATGAAGTTGCGAAGCTCGGAATTCTTATCTTGTCCGTTTTCGCTCCCCTCGCGAAAACTAAAGCTCAATGACCCGGAATCCATATCAAAACCCGCATCATTGAAAGCTTTTTCCAAATTTCCGGCTTCTCGTTGCAAAATTTCCATTGTTTCCGGACGGTTCGAGATTATGTGGGCATGCAGTTTGCCGTCTTTGGAAATTTGCATTTTTACTTCAATATGCCCCAAATCTTCAGGTTTTAGTTTTATCTCAATATTATCGACGCCCTTAACGGCTGATTTGGTAATATTGACTTTAACCTGATCTATAACTTCTTTGCTCATCCCCTTATAGATATCGCGGAAAGAAGTCTCGCTTGTCTGCGCCCGACCTTCTGCCTTAGCATTGCCAGCCAAAGCCGCTGTTCCAAGTGTCGTGTTGTTTGCTCCGGCAGAGCTGATGCCTTCAACGGCAGAAACTTTTGCGCTTTCCGCTCCGCTCACAACATCCGCTCCGGCGTTTGCCACTGAGGCTGCCATCGGATTAACCGCCTGAGGCATTTGAACCTGGGCATTATTAGCCGCTTGGGTGTGAGACGGCTGAGATTGAGACATTCCGCTTACAATCTGTGCCTGCTTGTCACTTGTTGTCTTTTCTTTAAGGGCGGATGCCACAATTTCATCTAATGCTACTTTGTCTTGGACAATGGCCTTGTCATTCAATGCGGAAATTTTTTCCCCTTTAACATCAACACTGACTTTTACTTTTTGAGCATCGCCCAGCTTGGCATCTAATGCCTCTATCTGTTCCGCCAGAGCCTCATCTGCAACCAAAACGCCCTCACTAAGAGAAGCTGTATTTTTTTCAACCGTTTTGGAATTGCCCTTTTCATCAACTTCTACTTCTGCAGGAATCAGGCTTGCAAACTGCTCAACTTCCTGACTGGGAAGCTCAAATAAATTTCCTTGTTCTGAGGCTTGCTGAATTTTTGCCACCAGCTCTGCACCGGTCATGGATACGACCTCGCCGCTGTTTTGATCAAAAACCGTTACTGTCGGCATTTTTGCTAATGTACTCAAGTCGACCTCTGCATCCGGCATCATCACGACCTCAGCATCATTGACTATTGCAACAGCTCCGGCCTCCGTTGCTGAGGGCAAAACCTCTGCTACCTGAGCGGCATTTTCTGCCGGCACCGGCGCAGCCTCAGCTGCAACGGTTGCGGCTGCTTCCACAGCCTCCGGCTTAGCAACTTCCGCTGTTTTTGCCATCGGGGCAGGCTCTTGCATCGGAACAGAAGTGTCTTCCTTTACGCTTTTTTGTTTACGACGATCCTGAGGTTTTTCTGCGACATCGGCCTTTTCACTCTTCTCCGGACGTTTTTTATCCAACCCTTTATTATCTTTTACATCGGGACGTTTAATCTTCTCAGCGGTGCTATTATCCGTGACAACTGTATTTTCTTGGACATTCGCAATATCTTTATTATTGGCAGAAACCATATCGCCGACCTGACTGACCAAGCTGGCGAAGCCAGACCCTAATGTTTGTCTGGAAGAAACTCCGGCTACCGCTTTGGCAAACAAAGCTTGAATTGTTGTTGCATTATTTATGTCTTTAATTTCCATGGCTTTCCACCTAAAAAATTTTTTCCTGTTTGTTTATATGCAAAATGCGTGCCAATTTTATCCGAGAGCAACTAAAATAATGCCAGCAGTGATTAAGCCTATGCCGCTCCAGCTCAGTACAGAAACACTTTCGCCCAAAAATCCGGCCGCAATCACTGCCGCCAGCACGACGCTCAGTTTATCAACCGGCGCCACTTGCGATACTTTGCCGTATTTTAGCGCCATAAAATAAAACAACCACGATGCCGCACCGGCAATACCGCTTAGCACTATAAAAAACAAAGCTCGATGGTTAGCAAATATTTCGCCCAAATAGCCATAAGATCGGCGCCCTAACATAACAACAATTAAAAAGAGCGCCATAATCACCGCACGCACTACCGTTGCCGCACCGGAATCTATTCCTTGCAGGCCTATTTTGCCAAAAACACTAACCAATGCCGCCGCGACAGCAGAAAGCAATGCATAAAAAAGCCACAAATATTCTGTCATCTTCCTTCCTTATTTAAAAATTGCAGTTGATGTTGGTTTATGCATTTTTTATGCCATTCGCTGGCGCTTAATTTCTTATCCACACCTTATAGTACTTTTTGCAAAAAAGCGCATTTTTTGCTGTTTTTTTCGTGTTTTGGAGCAATTTTTGGTAAAAATTGAAGATTTTTGTTGTTTTTTTGCTCAAAAAGCGCTACCAATGAGAGGAATTTATTTTTTGTGTTGTAAACTTAAAGAAAGTGAGAAGAAAACTCATGTCTACACCTTTAGATACCAAAGTTATCGGCAAATTGGCTGAAATTCTTGATAAAAACAACTTAACCGAAATAGAATACGAAGATGAGGGCTGCCGCATCAGCTTGAGCCGCAGTGTTCAAGGTGCTATTGCCCCTGTTCAGGTTATGGCTCCCGCGGCTCAACCGGCTCCTGTTGCCACACCTGCCGCTCCGGCTCCGGTAGCTGCAGCTGCTCCGGCACCGACTGCCGAGGAAGACTACTCCAAGAGTCCAAATGCTGTAAAATCTCCGATGGTAGGTGTGGTTTATCTCTCCGCAGATCCTAACTCTCCTAACTATGTTAAGGTCGGGGATCAGGTTAAAGAAGGCGATATCGTTTGCTTGATTGAGGCAATGAAGACATTTAACCCTGTCAAGTCTCACAAGAGCGGCACTGTCTCAAAAATCTTGGTTGAAGCCGGAGATCCTGTTGAATATGGCGAGCCTCTGGTTATTGTTGAATAATAATGGGATTTGCATATGTTTGAAAAAGTTTTGATTGCTAACCGTGGGGAAGTTGCTTTGCGCATCCACAGAGCGTGTCGGGAAATGGGTATTAAAACCGTTGCCGTCCACTCTGAGGCTGATGCGAATGCCATGCATGTCCGCTTGGCTGATGAAGCCGTTTGTATAGGGCCCGCTCGCTCTGCAGACTCTTATTTGAATAAATCTGCCATAATTTCTGCCGCGCTCATTACCGGTGCAGATGCTATTCACCCAGGATTTGGCTTTTTATCGGAAAACGCAGATTTCGCCGAAATGGTCGAATCTCACGGCATCACCTTTATCGGTCCCACCGCTGAACAAATGCGCCTGATGGGCGACAAAATCACCGCGCGTAAGGCTGCCGAAGAGGCCGGCCTACCCGTAACCCCCGGTTCTCCGGCTTTGGAAAGTGTTGAGCACGCCAAAGAATGGGCCAACAAAATCGGTTACCCAATTATCATTAAAGCCAAAGACGGTGGTGGCGGTAAGGGTATGAAGATTGCTTTCAACGATGATGAAATCGGTGAGGCTTTTACTATGGCTAAGGCTGAAGCTAAGGCTTCTTTCCCCAGTGATGTCGTCTATATGGAAAAATATCTGCAAAACCCCCGCCATATCGAAATGCAGGTGTTGGCTGATAAGTATGGCAATGTTGTTCATTTGGGTGAGCGTGATTGCTCTATCCAACGCAATAACCAAAAGGTTATTGAGGAAACCCCTTCTCCGGCTCTTAACCAGCAACAGCGTGAGGAAATTGGAAATATTGTTCGCAACGCCATTGCCAAAATCGGCTACACAAATGCGGGAACTTTGGAGTTTTTATTTGAAGATGGGCGTTTCTACTTCATGGAGATGAACACTCGTTTGCAAGTAGAGCACCCAATTACCGAGGCTGTTACCGGTATTGATATTGTCAGAGAGCAAATCAGAATCGCAAGCGGCGCTCAGCTTGGATATACTCAAGATGACATTACCTTCAGCGGGCATGCTATTGAATGCCGTATCAACGCTGAAGACCCCGAAACTTTTGCTCCTTGCCCGGGAAAAATTACCGAATGGCATGCTCCGGGAGGGCTCGGGGTTCGCGTGGATTCCGAAATTTATTCAGGCTACACGATTCCGCCGTTTTATGATAGTATGATTGCCAAATTGATTGTCAGCGGCAAGACGCGCAATGCTGCCTTGATGCGTTTGCGCAGAGCCTTGGAGGAATTTGTTATTGAAGGAGTCAAAACAACCATTCCTTTACAGCAAGAAATTATTTCTCAGGCCGAGTTTATTGATGGACAATACAACATTCACTGGCTGGAGAATTTTATGGCAAAAAAAGCTGCCGAAAAGGCTGTGGAGAAGAAATAAATCAATATTTCGAATGGAAAAGCCTGCTTTGAAAAAGCAGGCTTTTTTTATTTTACCTCATCAATATAGTTTCTGATGTTAGTTCCAAAAGTTTGACGGATATAGTTGCTGAGTTCACTTGGCTTTGGAGTATATCTTTCCGCCTCGCTCTGAGCTTGCAATATTTCATCAATCTTCATTTTTTCTTCCAACACACTACGCCTGTCTGCAGCCCCCGGCATTCCCCTAACAGCTGCCAAGTTGAACATAACATGGGCTGTATAAATATCTTTAGTGTATTTTTCTCCGAGTGCCAAAGTGTTTCCCAGCAACATCATAGCTTCAACGCTGCCCTGAGAAACTGCCTGTTTTAAATTTTTTACGGCATTTCCGTAATTTTGCGGGAAACCGAGGCCATTCATATACATTTGGGCCAAAACATATTGGGCCTCGTCAAAGCCTGCGGCAGCGGCATCTTTGATAAGTGGCGCTGCTTTATCATAATCTCGCGGACGGAGCTTGCCGCTATAATATGCATATCCTAGCATAAACTCCGCCGTTGGATTTTTAGCTGCAGCGGCTTTTTCAAAATAGTCCATTGCTAAAGATGAATTTTTTTTTGTTCCATTGCCGCTGATTAGCATAAATCCGAGATTAACTGCTGCCTCAGCATTTCCTAACTTTGCTGCTTTCTCAAACAGTACAGCGGCTTTGGCCGGACTACGGCTAACCCCTATTCCGCTATAGTAAAGGCTCCCTAAATTATTTAACCCTATACTATCATTTTGCATGGCCGCTTGCGCATAATATTCAAAAGCTTTATCATAATTAACCTTTGCTCCATTCTCTCCATACAGGTAAGAATAACCGAGCAACAACTGGGCATTGACATCGCCTTGGGCTGCCAATTTCATACTTTGCTCCAACGGAGAGAGTGTATTTTTCTCTGTTGGATTTGAATTGGTTCCTTCTTTCTGAGGTTTCTTAAAATTTAAAAAAGAGAATATGCTGTCTTTTTTTTCTTTTGTCTGGGTTGATGTTGCCGTTTCTGCCTCTGGTGTGCCCTCAAATAGCGATAAAACACTGCTCTCATCCGCAGCATAAGCATGAGAGGTCAGCACCATACCAAGAATCAAACTAAGATATGTTTTTTTCATTTGTTTTCCATAATAAAATTTTATCTTTTGATTATTATTAAACGACTGATTTTTTTTTGCAAGAAAAAAGGCAGTGCCTTTGTATGACACTGCCCTTTGATGACCTTTCTAGCCTTAGGCTTAGAACAACTGCAGTACTGACTGAGCTGCCTGAGAAGCCAAAGACAAAGAGTTAATAGCCAACTGCTGTCTGGTTTGCAGGGCCAACATATTGGCACTTTCCTCGTTCATATCGGCCAAGGTCAATTTATCTGCACCTTCGGTCAATACGTTAATCAGGTTCTCGGTGAAGCTCTCTCGGCTTTGGACGATTGAGTAGTTGTTACCAAACTCAGATGCCCAGTTACGCAAGGTGCTGATGGCCGCATCTACTGCGGTAATTGACTCTTCAATCTTGGTGGCACCGGCCTTGATATCCAATTCAAGCTGCGCGTCATATGCTTGCTGAGCTGCAGCAATGGCTGCATTTTTCGCTTCTTGATCATCATAATCTGCGCCAACACCAACAGTTGCATTTTTAGCAGTATTCAATGCTTCTAATTTACTCTGTCCGGTCGCACTCAAGCCCCAACCGGCGGCATCATCCAATTCCAACCCGGTGGTATCTGCTGGCTTACCGGTAATCTCAAGCTTAGAGTCGCCTTTCTCGTTGAATTTTACGGTCAAGGTGCCGCCATCCAACAAGTTTACACCCTTATAGCCAGAGTCTTTGGCGATACCATCTATCTGTTTCAAGATGTTGTTGAACTGCTCCATATAGCTGGCGCGCTCTTCTGCATCTGTACTATCTGCTGCTGATTGCGCTACCGCTTTGGCCTGAGATGCAAAGTCTGAGATGGCCTCGATACCCTCATCAGCTGCCTGAATCGTCTGAATGGCCTGGCCCATGCTGTCTAACAAGGCAGACAAGTCGCTCGCACGGTTGTTCAATGATTGTGCGGTGTAGTAAGATGACGGGTTGTCTATCGCTGAGTTTACTTTCTTACCGGTAGACAATCTTTCTTGCGTCTGGTCCATCAAGCTCTGCGTATTCTGCAAAGACAACAGGTTGGATCTCATGGACGCTGTTAATGATATTTCTGACATGGCTTTTCTCCAAATACTGTGGACACATTATAACTTGCGGCATCATACTGACGCTACAAGTCATATAATAGCATAAAACCTACCTTGGTTCAATACTTATTTTGTAATATAACCCAAATTGGTAAAATTTCCATTAATCTTTAAGTCTAAAAAAATGCCGCCCAAAGGAGCGGCATTTCTTGTTACTTTCTGCTCTGTGCTTAGAACAACTGCAGTACTGACTGTGCAGCCTGAGATGCCAAAGACAGAGAGTTAATTGCCAATTGCTGTCTGGTTTGCAGAGCC
Source organism: uncultured Alphaproteobacteria bacterium (assembly GCA_944392215.1). Classification (GTDB taxonomy): domain Bacteria; phylum Pseudomonadota; class Alphaproteobacteria; order RF32; family CAG-239; genus CAZU01. The sequence goes on from CALXVX010000072.1 coordinate 8,062, forward strand.
AACATATTGGCACTTTCCTCGTTCATATCGGCCAAGGTCAGTTTATCTGCACCTTCGGTCAATACGTTAACCAAATTCTCGGTAAAGTTCTCGCGGCTTTGCAAAATAGCATAATTATTACCAAATTCTGCTGCCCAGTTACGCAAAGTATTGATAGCATCATCAACCAAATTCAAGGCCTCATCCAAAGCTACATTATCGGCGTTATCCCAGTCTTCACCTGCCGGCAACTTCAAACCTTCAACATCTGCATTTTTACCTTGAACTAACAGAGAAGAGGTGCGGTCCTCATTGAAGTTAACTGTCAGTTTCTCTTCTTGGAGGAGGTTTACACCCTTGTAACCAGAATCCTTGGCCAACATATCAATCTGCTTCAAAATTTCGTTGTATTGATCTTGCGCTGAGGTTCTGTCATTGGGCTGAGTAGCCTTAACATCGGCAGCAAAAGTCAAATCATTAATTGTTCCTGACAATCCCCAAGCGACACTCTTGTCTGTGTTGCTGATTTTGATTTGATCCCCATCCGCTGTCTTCTCAACCACGAATGTTCCGCTTTTGGCCTGCAAAGCTGCCTCTAAATTGGTAACAAGGTCATCAATATCCTCACCGGTTCCCGCGTCATTGACCTCAATTGTCTCTGCGACACCATTAATTGTCAAGGTCATCTCAACCTCTGCAGATGCTACGCCAGTCGCGGCAAAAGTACCGGTTGATTCTGAAGGCTCTGTGTCTTTAGATGCGCTGGTGTCTCTGGCGGTGTTAATCAGCGCTTTTGCCTGTTCAACGAAGTCCGTGATGGACTCTATACCCTCGTTGGCGGCTTTAATTGTCTGGATACCCTGCCCCATACTATCTAACAGAGCATTTAAGTCTCCGGCGCGGTTATTCAATGAACGAGCTGTATAATATGATGAAGGGTTATCTATCGCAGAGTTTACTTTCTTGCCTGTTGACAACCTTTCTTGTGTCTGGTCCATCAGGCTTTGCGTATTTTGCAAAGATAACAAATTTGTACGCATACTTGCTGTTAATGATATATCCGCCATTTTACTCTCCAATCTTTTATGCGATATTCCCTTGTTTCAGTCTACCGCGTGTTTTAATTTCCGTGCTATGCCTAGCATCTTCTTGCTTTTGATTTTTAACCATTTATTAAACCTTGTCAACGGAAGGAAAACACTTGTGCATAACTTCAAAAGAAATGCCGTCCCTAACGGAACGGCATTTCTTGTTACTTTCTGCTCTATGCTTAGAACAACTGCAGTACTGACTGTGCAGCCTGTGATGCCAAAGACAGAGAGTTAATTGCCAACTGCTGTCTGGTTT
>CALXVX010000073.1 GCA_944392215.1 uncultured Alphaproteobacteria bacterium
AAGATAAAAAATACGCCTTTGGCTATCAGAATCCGTTTAAGAAATTGGCGATTGTTTTGGCCGGTCCGGGAGCAAATTATTTGTTTGCAATATTGGTTTTTGCTTCCATATTTTTCTTCTTGGGCAAGATGGAATTTCCGGCAGTGGTAGGCGAGGTTATCAAAGGTGGCGCAGCCGAAAGCGGAGGAGTCCTAAAAGGCGATAAAATTCTAAAGGTTAACGGCAAGGAGGTCAAAAACTTCACGGAGCTTCGCCAAGAAGTAGACATGCACACCAACGAGGAAGTCAAACTGGAGATAGACAGAGCGGGAAAAATCATACATCTGAGTTTTCCGCTCAAAGTTGTTCCCCTAGAGATTGAAGCCAATCAGCCTGCAGAGCAAAGGCCCATGTTGGGTATTCGCTCGGTGAGTGTGATAGAAGTTGAGCCTGAAGATATATCCTTGTGGGAGGCGTTGTCGGATGCAACAGCCGAAACCTGGCGTATTACGGAAGTAACACTGCGCGGTGTCGGCCAGATGATAAGTGGCAAAAGGGATACCGATGAGGTCGGCGGCATATTGCGCATAGCGGAGATGTCGGGAGATATCACCAAAGAAAACGGGATTATAGATTTTATAGCATTTATGGCCTTGTTGTCGATAAATTTAGGCCTGATAAACCTATTTCCGATACCTCTTCTGGACGGAGGTCACGTCGTTATTTATTTGATAGAGATTATTGCCGGACGAGAGATTAATGAAAGAGCCAAAGAATATGTCTTTCGTTTTGGCTTTTTGGTGCTGATATCTCTAATGATATTTGCCACCTACAATGATTTTAACCACTTGTTTAACCGTTGGTTTTCATAAAGGAACAGACGATGAAGTTATTAAAACTTGGGACTTTTGCATTTTGCCTTTTGAGCGGCGTTTCTGCCCAAGCGGCCACTGTCTACGTAAGAGATGTGGAGATAGAGGGGTTGGAACGAGTGGAGCCGGAGACGGTTTTGTCATATGTTGAGGTAAAGAAAAACGCCCTAACCGATGATGCAAAACTGGATGCCTCTCTAAAGCAGCTTTATGCAACCGGGTTGTTTAACGATGTTTCCTTGAATGTTAGTCCGGATGGCATACTGGTGATAAAGGTAGAAGAAAACCCGGTTATCAATAAAGTCTTGTTTGACGGTAATGACAAGGTCGATGATGAGATGTTGACCGCCGAGGTGAAATTAACTCCAAGGTCCACATATTCCAGAGCCAAGGTTCAAGAAGATGTGCAGAGGATTTTAGGGGTCTATAAGCGCACGGGGCGTTATGCGGCAGTTGTTGAGCCGCAAATAATAAAGAGGGATCAAAACCGAGTTGATTTGATATTCAAGATAGATGAAGGGCCTTTAGCGGTAATAGATAAGGTAAACTTTATCGGGAATCAGCACTATGATCATGATGACTTGCAAGAAGTAATTATGAGCAAAGAAAGCCGCTGGTACCGAATTTTCTCATCATCTGAAAACTATGATGCCGAGAAGACTAACTATGATAAGGAGTTGCTGCGCCGTTTTTATTTTAAGCGTGGTTATGCAGACTTCAGAGTGGTTTCTGCGGTTGCGGAATTAAGCCCGGATAGCAAATCTTTTGTGCTGACGTATGTTTTGGACGAGGGCAAACGCTATAAGGTAAAAGACATAAGCATCACCTCAGAGATTAAAGATGTAAATCCGGATGATTTCAAGGAATATTTGGAGATAGAAAGCGGGGATTGGTATAATAACGATTTGGTAGAAAAAAGCGTCACCGCCCTGACCGATGAGTTGGGCAAGAAAGGTTTTGCCTTTGTAGATGTTAATCCCGAATTGGTAAAAAATACCGAGACCGGAGATATAGACATCATCTTTCACATCAATGAAGGGCAGCGCATATTTGTAGACCGCATCAATATCAGCGGCAACACCCGCACGCATGATGAGGTTATTCGCCGTGAGTTCCGCATAGAAGAAGGAGATGCGTTTAACACATCTAAGATAAAAGATTCCAGACGCAATGTTGAGAATTTGGATTACTTCAGCAAGGTAGATATTCAGACCGTTCCCAAGGATGCCAACAAAGCGGATTTGAATGTCAATGTTGAGGAAAAATCAACCGGATATTTCAATGTTGGTGTTGGTTATTCAACCGTAAATGGTGCGTTGGTAAGAGCCGGTGTAACGGAAAACAACTTCCGCGGTCTTGGACAACGTTTGAGCTTAGATGCCGGTGTTTCAGAGCGTTCACAAGACTACAACATCAGTTTTACCGAGCCTTATTTCTTGGATAGGAGGCTCCGAGCCGGATTTGATTTGTTCCGCATAGATGAGGATTATCAGGATGAAAGCTCTTATGATAGTTCATCAACTGGTGGCCGTCTGCGTATGGGGTGGAACTATACGGATAATTTATCGCAACAAGTCCGCTACACCCTAAAAGATGATGAGATCAGCAACGTTGGCAGCGAGGCTTCCAAGTATATTAAGGACGAGGAAGGAAGCTATGTCGATTCATCTATCGGTCAGACAATGGTATATGACAAGAGAGATAGTTTTATTTCTCCCAAAGAGGGGTATTATCTATCACTTGGTAACGATGTTGCCGGTGCCGGCGGAGATGAGAAATACTTAAAATTTGATGCCAAAGCATATCAGTATTTTACACTGGCAGATTACTATACATTTAAATTTTTCGTTAATGCCGGGTATATTACTGGTTATGGCGGCAAAGATGTTCGCCTGCCCAACCGCTATTTCTTAGGCGGTTCAACCTTAAGAGGTTTTGATATTGCCGGTATTGGTGCCAGAGATAAGTACACCAAAGATGCCTTAGGTGGTAACTGGATGGTTTACACCGGAGGTGAGGTCACCTTCCCAATAGGTTTGGACGAGGTAGGCATCAAAGGCCGCACCTTTGTAGACATGGGAATGCTGGGTAAGCCTGATAACATGAATAGTGCGGATGTTGAATATTCATCCACACCGCGTGTGGCGGCAGGTTTCGGATTCCAGTGGCTGTCACCGATGGGGCAGATAGACATCGACTTCGGTTTCCCGATTGTTAAGGAAGATTACGATGAGACCCAAGTCTTCCGTTTGAATTTTGGTACACGTTTATAATTTTATAAGAAGGAGTAAAGCATGGTAGATGGCAGATTTTACAAAAACAACGGCCCGTTTACATTGGCTAAAGTGGCAGAGATTTGCAATGCCAAATTAGAAGATGAGAGCAAGGCAGGGGTAGAGATAAAAGAGCTTTCAACCATGTTGCGCGCGGGCGAGGGAGATATTTGCTTCTTTTATGATAGAAAGAAAAAAGCCTCCGGAGCGGAGATTAGGGCAACAGCATGCATCACCACGGCAGAGTTGGCAGAGTTTGTGGCAGACGGCGTGATAAAGCTGATATCGGAGAATCCGCATTTGGGTTTTGTAAAATTGAATTATGCAATGTATACGGAAGTATTGCCCAAACCGGAAATTTGCAAAACAGCGGTTATTGCGCCAAGCGCCAAGATAGGTGAAGGCTGCTATATTGGAGACTACGCAGTAATCGGCGAGAATGCAAAGATAGGCGATGGTTGTATTATTGAGCCGCATGCGGTGATTGGGCACGATTGTGAGATAGGCAGCCATTGTCGCATTGGTAGCCATGCCAACATCATGCATTGCCAAATGGGAAATAATTGCTACATTTATGGCGGTGCAAGAATTGGCTGGGATGGTTTTGGATTTATGATGATTGCCGGAGCCCACAAGAGAATACCGCAGTTGGGTAGAGTAATTATCGGCAATGATGTGGAAGTAGGCGCCAACGCTTGTATAGACCGAGGAGCATTAGATGACACGGTGATAGGCGATGGCTGCCGTATAGATGATTTAGTAATGGTAGCGCATAACAACAAACTCGGGCGCGGCTGTATTTTGGTATCCCAAACCGGTATCGCCGGCAGCTGTGAGTTTGGCGATTATGTAGTCTGCGGTGGCCAAGTCGGTTTGGCCGATCACCTAAAGGTCGGCACCGGCGCACAGATAGCCGCTCAATCAGGCATTATGCGCGATGTAGAACCTGGAGCAGTAGTTATGGGATCCCCGGCCGTTCCAATAAAAGACTTTATGCGTCAGGTATCATTCATTCAAAAGGCCGTAAAGAAATAGAAAAAAAGAAGGAAGAAAAATGTCAGAGAATAAAATTTATACAGTAGAAGAAATCATGGGTATGTTGCCGCACCGCTATCCGTTTTTGTTGATAGATCGTTTGGAAGTAGAAGTTCCCGGTGAAAAGGGTGTTGGTTTGAAGAATGTGACCATGAATGAGGAATTTTTCCAAGGCCATTTCCCGGGCAATCCGGTCATGCCGGGAGTTTTGCAAATCGAGGCAATGGCACAAACGGCAGGAGCTTTGGTTATCTCGGCCGTGCCTGATTATCAACAAGGTGGCAAGAGCGTTTTGTTTATGTCAATAGACGGCGTAAAATTCCGCAAGCCGGTAAAACCGGGCGACCAATTAAGAATGCACGTTGAAAAGATAAGAGAGCGCCGCAATGTGTATGTCTTTAAGGGACAAAGCATGGTAGACGGTCACGTTGTTTCCGAGGCAGAATTTACCGCGATGATTATTGGCTAAAATTAGCCAGATATGAGATCCAAAGCCGCTAAGGGGAAACCCTTAAGCGGCTTTTGGTTTTAGTGTTTTTTATGATGCCTGTCATCCAAAGAGATTCTGATTTGTTTGTGATAGAAATGGATTAGATGCAGATATTTTTTGAAAGAAAGAGCCTCTCCGCGCTCAATACCATCAATGTTAGCAACAGATAAATCGCACCGACAAGCGACATTGGTAATGGGTAGATTTTTATCCTGCCTGATTTGCCTGAGTTGTGAGGCCAATTGACCTCGCAAGATAGAAGAAAAGTTATTCATCGTTTCACCTCCTGAATTTCTTATTTAAAAGAAACCGCCTTAAAAAGTTAAGGCGGGGAGGTGACAACTGCTATAGCACAGCCCGGGTTATTCGAGCAAAGCCTTATATCCCCGGCTCCCCAAAGAGGAGCTTGTTTGCTATAAAGGAGTTGTCACTCTCCACAGGCGCAACTCACACCTGCAATGGAGATATTAGAGCAGAAAAATTAAAATGCAATTAATTTGTTTGGAAGGGCAGAAATTGTTTGGTTAAAGCAATGGCGCCAGCGAAACGAACTTCGTGAGTTGAGTGGGTTACTGCTAGGTATTGCCACTGCCGGCTTCGGCAGCGCTCCAGGCCGTTGCCTGGGCACTGGCGACCAGCACTCCGACCAACGGGAGCGGTGCGGGTTACGGCTTGCTAATCGCACCGGGGCATTCCCCGGGGGGAATGTTTCGGAGGTGAAATATTATGTGTTTTTACAAAGGGTGAAAAATTTTTTAACTTAAGATCATCTGTTAACGATTATAAGGAATAAGAAAATGGCAAAAATTCATCCGTCAGCAATCATTGAAGAAGGTGCTCAAATTGCAGACAGTGCAAAAATCGGGCCCTTGTGCTGGATATCTTCCAAAGCCAAAATAGGCGAGAATGTACGCTTGCTTGGCCGTGTAACCATCATGGGCGACACCACCATTGGCGAGGGTACGGTTGTTTTCCCCGGTGCGGTGCTGGGCGGAGGTCCGCAAGACCACGGCAATGAGTTTCAACCGAATGCCAAGTTGGTTATCGGCAAGCGCAATGTTATCCGTGAAAACGTGACCATGCACTGCGGCACCCCCAAAGGACAAAACCCAATTCCCGGGGAAGAGCCTGAGAAGCTGATAACCAGAGTAGGCGACGACGGAATGTTTATGATTAACTCTCACGTTGCGCATGACTGCGTTGTCGGCAACAATGTGATTATGACCAACAACGCGGTTATCGCCGGGCATGTCCGCTTGGGTGATGGCGTGATTTTGGGAGGAAACTCAGCCGTGCACCAGTTCTGCCGTATTGGACGCAAAGCCATGGTTGGCGGCATGTCTGGTGTAGACAGAGATGTTATTCCGTTTGGTATGGTAGCAGGAGATCGTGGTAAATTAAGAGGCTTGAATGTAATCGGGCTAAAGAGAAGCGGTTTAGATGAACATACGGTAAAATCCATTACCAGAGCCTTTATGTTCCTGTTTAAGGGCAAAGAAGGAAACTTTGAAAGCCGCTTGGCAGAGGCCAAAGAAAAATACAAAGACAATGCTTTAGTAATGGAGCAGTTGAAGTTTATTGATGAAGCCTTGGTCGGCCGCCGCAATGTAATGCAGGCAGAATAGAAGGCATAAAGTAATCTTTGGGGAGTTTGCCTATTGCCAACTCCCCAAAATTTTATTATAACCAAAAAAAGAGACAACAAGCAGAAGTGAGAACATGACTTCACAACAACGCAAACTAGGTATCGTTGCCGGGGGAGGCACCATCCCCGCTATGTTGATTCGCCATTGCCAAGAGCAGGGGCGAGATTTTTTTGTTTTGGCCATAGAAGGCAACGCCGATAAAAATATAATCAATGAAGATGTGCCGCACCAGTGGATAAGAATTGGTCAGGCCGGCACAGGTTTCAAACGTTTTGCCGAAGAAAAGGTTCAAGACGTGATAATGATAGGCACCATCCGCCGTCCGAGTTTTTTTGACCTGGTGCCGGATTTGCGCACTACCGCGTTTTTTGCCAAGATTGGTACCAAAGCTTTGGGCGATGATGGTATTTTGCGCGCACTGGTAAAAGAGATTGAGGCCGAGGGCATGCAGGTAAAAGGCGTGCATGAGGTGATGTCAGACTTGCTGGTAAAAGAAGGGGTGCTGGGCAAGAAAAAGCCGGATAAACAGGCCCTGGCAGATATCAAAAGAGGAATAGAGGTGGCAACAGAGCTTGGGCGTTTGGATGTCGGCCAGGCTGTTGTGGTGCAGCAAGGATTGGTCTTGGGGGTTGAGGGCATAGAAGGCACCGATGAGCTCATCCGCCGTTGCGGGGATTATCGCCGCAAGGGAGTAGGCGGTGTGCTGGTTAAGTTGCGTAAACCAGAGCAAGATATGCGAATAGATTTGCCGACTATTGGTACTCGCACCATAGAAAGAGCGCATGAAACCGGCCTGCGGGGCATTGCCGTTCATACCGGCAACGGACTTATTGTTGATGAGAAAGAGGTAATCCGCTTGGCGGATAAATATGGGATATTTGTGATAGGAGTAACCCCTGGTGAAAACTTCTGAGAATTTGAAAGTATATCTGATAGCCGGAGAGCCGTCAGGTGATTTGCTGGGCTCGCGCCTAATGCGTGCCTTGAGGGAAAAGACCAAAGGCAAGGTGGAGTTCTACGGCCTTGGCGGAGACACGATGGAAGCCGCCGGGCTAAAATCTATTTTTGATATTTCTGATTTGGCAATAATGGGCTTGGTAGAGGTTATTCCGAGTATTCCAAAAGTTTTAAGACATATTAAAAACACGGTTAAAGACATAGAGCGAATAAAACCGGATATTGTGATAACAATAGACAGTTGGAGTTTTTGCGCCAGAGTGCATAAGGCGCTGCGCAAGTTAAAACTGGGGATTCCGCAATTGCACTACGTTGCCCCCCAAGTTTGGGCTTGGAAGAAAAAACGCGCCCGCACGATGTATAAATACATAGATGCCCTGATGACACTTTTGCCGCAAGAGCCAAAATACTTTACTCCATATCACCTGGAAACGGTGTTTGTAGGGCACCCGGTAATAGAGAGTGAGGTTTTGCACGCAGACGGGCAAGCTTTCAGAGAGCGCTTCAATATCCCGAAAGAAAAAAGAATAATAACAATTTTGCCGGGCTCACGCAAAACGGAAGTAAGCAAGCTTTTGCCGGTATTTTTAGAAAGCGGGAGAAAATTACTGGAGAAAGATAAAGATTTTTATTTTGTGATTCCGACCGTGCGGACGGTTTCAAAGCTTGTCAAGGCCAGGGTAGAAAATTGCGGGTTGCCTTTGATTGTGGTAGAAACACAAGAGGATAGATATGATGCGTTTCAGGCCTCAAGCGCGGCCATTGCCGCCTCTGGCACGGTGGCGTTAGAGTTGGCCATTTGCCACATTCCGCATATTATCGCCTATAAGGTTTCCAAATTGACGGCGTGGATAGTTGCCAAGATTATGAAGATTCAGTTTGTGAACCTCACCAATATAATGCTGGGGCGTTTAGTGGTGCCGGAGCTTTTGCAGGAGCAATGTGTGAGCGGCAATATCACAAATAAGATATTGGAGCTATTGACCAAAGGGGACTTATATGAGCGAGAGCAGGAAGGTTTCAGCAAGGTCAAAGAAAGACTAAGCGCCGGCAAGCAAACCCCGAGTGAAAATGCTGCCGACTTCGTTCTGGAGCTGGTTTCAAGAAAATCTCAAAAGAAAAAATAAAAACTACCTGATAGAAATGCAGCGGTGGTAATAACCACACCCCTTTTCCGGACAACTCTCAAGTTCTTCATTCTGGCTATGGCAATAAGTAACGGTTATGTTATAGCCGGGGCATTTTTCTGCACAAGAAATCGTTTCATCGCTTATGGAAACAGCCTCGTCTGTTGTTGGGTCAGACCAGTCAGTGATAGGAGTTACTCTGGCAGAAGCGGGAACGGCAGAAACGACAAGCAAGGGAACCAAAAACAAAAATTTATTCATAACAAAACACTCCCGACAAAAAGATAATACAATAACAAAAGTTAATTTATTGCAAATAAAGGGTTGATGAATTAGATTAGGCTTTATGATGAAAATAATAAGCAAGATATGGGTATATTTGCGCCGCCAGGCGGACCTTGAACCGGAAAGAAGAAAATTGTGGCTTCCGGTGTTTTTCGGCATAGGTATAGGCCTGTATTATTTGCTGCCGCAAGAGCCTTCCAAGTGGTTGACTTTGTCTATAATAGAGGGTTTGATTTTGGCGGCAGTAATTTTACGCTATCGCCAACGGATATTAAAAGTGCTACTGATTTTTGGACTTATAATAGGAGGCTTTTGTTGGGTGCAGATGCGTAGTATTTATGTTGCCTCACAAATGGGAAAGGTTCCGGAGCAGAAATTATACTTAAAAGGCAATATCCTAAAAGTTGACCACAGCCAAAAAGGGAAATTGCGCTTAACAATGGATAATCTTTTTGACTTTGACGGAAAAAAGATAAAGGGGAGCTTTCGCATAACCCTGCGGCAAAAGGAAGGAAACTACCAGGCCGGACAATGTGTAGAAATGGTAGCGACATTATTACCGAGGGCCAAAGCGCAACTTCCGCAAGGCTACCAGTTTGATCGTAAGAATTTTTACAATGGGCTTTCCGGCAGCGGTTATGCCGAAAGCAGGGCTTTTAAGATTGATTGCAAAGATAGATTGCCCTTTGAAAGTAAATTAAAGATAAAGATAGATAATTGGCGCCAAAAAATAGTGGATAGGATAAATTCGGTGCTGCCGCCGGATGAGGCCTCAATCGTTGCTGCCATTCTAGCAGGTGAGCAAGGGGCCATAAATGAGGAACAAATAAAGCATTATAGAGATTCAGGCTTAGCTCATTTTTTATCTATTTCAGGCCTACACATGAGTATGATAGCCGGTCTGATGTTTTTCTTTATCCGATTGCTTCTGGCCCTATATCCACCCTTGGCATTGCGCTATAATTCAAAGAAGATAGCGGCAATTTTTGCTATTATCATCAGCACAACATATTTGTTGATTTCAGGAGCAGCCATCCCGGCACAAAGAGCTTTCATCATGACCTTGATAGTGCTTTTGGGTGTTTTATCTAATCGTCGAGCCATTTCAATGTACACGATTGCTTGGGCAGCCTTTATTGTTTTACTGATAACGCCGGAGGCCTTAACCAGCGCCAGTTTTCAGATGTCATTTGCGGCAGTTATAGGGTTGATTGCTTTTTATGAGAAAAATGCCTCTCGTTTAGCCAAATGGTTTAAAAAGGATAAGTCATCATTATTAATAACTTTTGCCAAAAGCATGGTCGTTTATTTGGCCGGAATCATCATAGCGGATCTAGTTGCCAGTGTGGCGGTCTTGCCTTTTGAGATATATCACTTTAATCAAATTTCGGTTTACTCCTTGCTGGCTAATTTGGCAGCAGGTCCGATTATCGGTTTTATCATCATGCCGTTTACACTATTATCACTGATACTGATGCCATTTGATTTAGATGTCTATTCTCTGCAAGTAGTAGGTTTTGGCGTTAGCTTGGTAAATGATATAACGGCCTGGGTCAGCAATCTGAAAGGAGCTCTGCTAGATGTCTTGTCAATGCCTTTGTGGGGGCTGATATTGATGGTGTTGGGCGGGCTGTGGCTGTGTTTGTGGGAAAGACGTTGGCGTTGGTTGGGCTTGATAGCCATTGCTGTTGGGGCATCAAGCATGATAGGTCTAAGCAAGCCAGATATGCTGATAAATGAGGATGGTAAGGTCATTGCCATAAAGGACAATCATGATAATTTAGTCATTTTGCCGGTAAGAGGCAAAGATTTTACCAAACAAATTTGGCTGGAAAAGACAGCATCTCAACCACTGGCGGAAAATAAAGAAATTTTACTAAGGAAAATATATCAAGGTAAAACCACAGCGCCCAAGTGGTTAGATTTGAGCTGTAATAAAGAAAGTTGTCTTTATAAGCAAAAAGTCAAGATTATAAAAAATAAGGAAATAAGAATAGGCCACCAAAAGCTAGATTTAACAAACAGCCATGGATTAGCCATATATTTAGATGAAATATTTAAAATCGTCTCGGTTAGAGATTACATAGGTGTTCGTTTGTGGAATCAATAAAAATAGTGAACATTTTTTGTAAAGCGCTTGAGCTACAAAAAGACAAGTGCTAACATCTCCTCTAAAGTACCTATAATTATCTCTAGGATTATGAATATTAGTAACATCAAAATCACCATCTTACCAGGTAAGTTGAGTGAAATCAAGGCAGATGCCTATGTCCTTCCGTACTACTCTCACCACGTTAACCCTGATCACGAGCGTCAGGAGGTGGAACAGGCCGGAGCAAGCGGTGTCAGAAAATTTGTTGAAACCCGTCTTCTTCACCAAACAAACCGCCATATGCTTGCTCTGGGAGATACTTTTATTACGGCTTCAGGTGGAGGGAAATCTGAGAAACTGGTCAACATTGTTTGTCGTAATAAGGATGAAACTCTCGTCAAGCAAGGCATCCGCCAAGGATTACAAAGCATGTTTTGCCAGGCGGAAAAGTTTGGCTTACAAAAGGTTGCCATGACTCCGCTATGCAGAACAGACGGCTTTTCTCCGGAATTATTCATGGAGATACTGCAAAGGTGTGTAAGGAGCTATTCTGCACCACACTACGTACAAGAGATCATCATCGTCTGCAAAGATGCAGATGAGGCAGGCAAGCTGAAAGCGCTTTGCCAAGAGTAACCACAAAAAAGAGACCTCTAAAGACAGGGGTCTCTTTTTTTGTTGTTGATTTTTAAGGCGAGTATATTTATAGATAATCAAGAAAGCGGGGAGACATGGAATTCAAAAGCAATGTTATGCGCGTGTTGGATAAACACAAAATAAAATACAAAAGCTATTGCTATTTGGGCACCGGAGCCTTGAGCGGCAGTGAAGTGGCCGCAGCTTTGGGGCAAAACCCGGCTTGCGTTTTTAAGACACTTGTAACAGTGAGCAAATCAAGGCATTTTTACGTGTTTATGCTGCCGGTTAACCATGAACTGGATTTGAAAAAAGCTGCAGTTGCCGTAGGGGAAAAAGCACTTGATATGCTGCCGCAAAAAGAGCTGTTGCCTCTAACTGGCTATGTGCATGGGGGTTGCTCACCGATTGGGATGAAAAAGTTATTCAAAACCACAGTAGACGCAACGGCGGCAGATTTTCCAACCATTATTTTCAGCGCCGGCAAAATCGGCTACCAGGTAGAGGTTGCGTTAAGCGATTTACAACAGGTTATTCCTTGCCAGCTAGCAGATATCAGTGCGCAATCTTAACCTGAAAACCATTTTGTGTATTAGAAAAAGTTACTGTGCAGCCATAAAATTCGGCAATACATTTGACAATGGAAAGCCCAATGCCGCTTCCTTTCTCATTCTGTCCGGCCGGGCGGAAAAAGCGCTCACCTAAGCGGGCCAGATGTTGAGATTCTAAGGTGACACCGGTGTTGGCAACACAAAGACAGTCCTCATCAAGATAAACGGAGATTTCAGCATCTTGAGGGCTGTATTTGATGGCATTGTCGATGAGGTTGCGCATCATTAAGGCAATCAACACAGGGTTTCCTTCTTTGATTGGTCCGCAAGCAGCCATATTGGATTTTATTGAAATATCCTTTTCCCGAGCCGCGGGTTGATATTCCTCCACCAGTTGCGAGGCAATAAGCTTCATGTCAACAGGTTCGGAT
>CALXVX010000074.1 GCA_944392215.1 uncultured Alphaproteobacteria bacterium
CATATCTTTTCTCCTTATTTATGGTTAACATTAAAAGAACCGAGTTTGTTAGGTCGGCTGCATTTATACCTAGTCAGCGTTTGTGGATTTTCAACCAAGCTAATGAAAAAAGCTTATTCTATTTGGGAGAAAATGTGACTTTTAGACTTTTGTCACGCGTATAAAAAAACCGCTCTAAGAGCGGTTTTTAGTTACGACAATGTATCCTTAGATCTCACCAACATACATGCCCAGAGCTTTGGCGGCTTTGACATATTCGCTGTTGGGGTCGAGCAGGGTGGTGCCGCTCTTGACAACTTCTGATAGGGCAACGGCATCAACATGGCCGTTCTTCCAAACAACCATCTTGTTGTCTTCGCCGTTTTCCAATAGCTCAACGGCTTTGGCACCATACAGAGCAGCTAACAAGCGGTCAAAAGCAACTGGAACACCGGAGCGTTGAACGTGTCCAAGCGTGGTTACACGAACCTGAAATTCATTGTAGCGGCTGCTGATTTCTGAGCATAAATACTGCCCAATACCGCCGTAAACAGCCTCGCCAACCATGTTCTTTTTGCTTGAGATATGGCTGCCGTCTTCGGTTTTGATACCTTCAGATACAACAATAACAGCATGATTGCGGCCGCTGGCTTTAATGGCTTTTAGCTTGTTTATAACACCGTCAATCGTGTAGGGAATTTCCGGTACCAAGCAGACATCTGCCTGGCCGGCAAGAGCTGAATGCATGGCCAAGTGGCCGGCATCTCTGCCCATAACTTCCATAATCAAGGCGCGGTTATGAGAGCGAGCTGTCAATTCCAAACTGTCTACCGCGGTGGTGCAAACTTGCACTGCAGATTGGAAGCCAACCGAAAATTCGGTGATAGGTGTATCGTTATCAATGGTTTTGGGAATACCAATCATGCGAACAAGGCTACCTTTGCAATAGTTGGAAACAATGTTCATGCTGCCGTCACCGCCAACAACAATCACGGCATCAAGGCCAAGATCTTTCACGCCTTGGGCGAATCGCTGAGACATATCCTCCAGAGATTCCATCTTTACACCCTTGTTTAAAGAGCCCAGATAAGATCCACTCAACCGCGGCCAGGGAGAATCGGAAAAACTGTGAACGGTTAACACCTCGTAGCTATGCGGTTTTTGGGTAATTCCGTCTGTTCCGTTATGAATACCATATACTTCCCAACCTTTCTCTGTGGCGGCCTCAACAACTGCGCTGATAACTGCGTTCAAACCGGCGCAGTCGCCGCCGCTGGTGAGGATTCCAAGTCTTTTCTTCTTATCCATGTTATATAATACTCCTTTTTGGGTTGCTTTTTTATCTGTTTTGATGTATACTAATACAGATTTCTGAGGAAGTTTCCAGTAAAAAATGCATTTTAATCTACTTTTTTTGATTTCTTGAAAGGATTCAACGTTTATGTTTAACAAAAATCAGACCAGCAAACTCCAAATGCAATTATGCGAGCTAAAGTTGGAAGAGCGCAGAGTTTGTTCGGACATTCGTCATCTGGTGCGCAATAACCAGACAATTGATTTTTTCAAAGCTAAACAACTGAACTCTTTGCGTAGCGGCCTCAAAACTAAAATTAAATCGGTTGAGGCTAAGATTATGCCCAATATCATCGCTTAAAAATACGTATAACGGCGCATCTAGAGCAAAAAACTACAGAACGGTCAAAATTCATGTACTTCTATGTACACTAAAATTTTGACCGCTTTGTTTTTCACTCTATCTGCACCATTCTCCGTATTTTTATTTCTTGCTTTGTGTATAACGGCGCGTCCGGAGCAAAAAATTGCAGAACAGTTAATTTTATGGCGTTTTAGTACTTGCAATTTATTTTTTTTGTGTTACAAACAAAGCAATTTTTGGATTAACCTTTTAGATATTTTGGAAATGAGGTGATTTAAGTGGTTCAAGTTACTGTTATCGGTAATGACGTCGGACAGTCTCTGAAAGTGCTGAAAAAGAAAATGCAGCGCGAAGGCATTTTCCGTGAGATGAAGTTGCGCCGTTGCCATGAAAAGAACTCGGAGAAAAAGGCTCGCCGTGCGGCTGAGGCTGTTCGCCGTGCTCGTAAGCAGTTGCGCAAGCGCTTAGATACTGAAGGTTTCTAGTTTGTAGTTTCAGTTAATAAAAACCCCGCTCTTTGGAGCGGGGTTTTTTTGATGACTTGGTTTTATTGTGCTATATTCAGTTCTTCCATAACTTGTTTTTTCAAAGTTACGTTATCTGCCTTGCCGGTGGCAAAGACTGGCAAAGTATCGTGGTAGAGAATTAATCTCGGCAAATATAGCTCAGACATGCCATTGGCGCGGATGTAGTTGTGCAGGCAATCTTGAGTGACCTTTTTATTATTGGTAACCAAAACGATCTGCTCACCCTTGCTTTCGTGCGGAACAGCGACAATACCATAAGAATAATCGGGGCCGCTTGCTTCACAGGCCTTGATAACCATCTCATGAACCGCATTTAGGGATACCATTTCACCGCCAATCTTGGCAAAACGTTTGATGCGGTCTTTGATGTATACGAAGCCGATTTCATCAATCTCAACCACATCTCCGGTGTGATACCATCCGTCTTTGAGCGGAACCAATACGCCCGGATTATCCGGCATATAATAACCCATCATGACATTTGGCCCTTTGACACAAAGCTCTCCGCCTTTTTCAATGCCATCAACCGGTTCAATTTTGTATTGAATCTTGGGCAGCAGCTTACCGATGGAACCAAAACGGTTGAAAATACGATTATTGGCGGTTACAACCGGGGAGCACTCGGTTGATCCATAAGCCTCCATGACTCGGATGCCAAATCTTTCTACCCACATGTTGCGTGTATCCGGCTTGATTGCCTCAGCGCCGCCGTACATAAAGCGGATGTTGTGAAAATCCATCGGGTGGGCAATCTTGGCATAGCCACGGAAAAACGTATCGGTGGCCAGCATGATACTGGCGCCAATCTCATAGACAATCTCTGAAATAATACGATAGTGCAGTGGGGAGGGGTATAAGAACAATTTTGACCCTTCAAACAATGGGAATAATGTTCCTACCGTGAGGCCAAAGCTATGGAACATCGGTAAAGCATTAAACAATGTGTCGGTGACGTTGATTGTCTCAATCGATGACATCTGTTTAATATTTGAGATGATGTTGGCATGGCTCAAAACAACGGCTTTGGGCGCACCCTCAGAACCTGATGTAAACAGCACTACCGCAGGCTTGTTGCCGCCTTCTTTGTGCGGAACCCTTTTTACTTTGTAGCGCAAAAAAGCACCGATTTTATCAAACAAGGTGATGTATTTGCGCAAGTCTTCCAAATAAAACACCTCTAAACCTGCTTTTTTAAACTCTTCTATAACAGGTTCCATCTTGGCATTGCGGATAAACAAATGCGAGGTGATGACCATTTTGCAGGTGGCTGTTTTGCACATGGAAACCATGTTCTTGGCGCCAACCGAGAAATTCAACATAACTGGAATGCGCTCATAAGCCGAAAGTCCAAAAAACGTGCACAATGTGGCAATGGCATTGGGTAAAAGAATTGCCACATGCTCACCGGGTTGTGTTTTCTTTTTGAAGAATCTTCCGAGGACAAATGCCTTGATTATAATATCTTTATAGGAATTGGGAACGCGGTTGATGTCTTCTACAAACATCGGGCGGCGAAGCAATCCCTTTTTGGAATGGACTTTAGCCGTTTTCATCAGCTGCGCAAACAGTGAAATATTATCATTGTATGAAGCCTCAAAGCTCATCTCGCGCATAATCATATAGACTTCATTACTGATGTGGTCGCGTTGCCGACGCAGTTCATCTTTTAACTTAAACTTGACCGGTTTGCGAACCGTAATGCGAATTTTTGGCAGCGGGCGGTGCGGCAATTTTCCTTTGGTTTTTGAAAAATAGCCATATTGCGGGCCGCTGATCCACACAGGAACAATCGGGGCTCCTGATTTATCGGCAACCAGGCCGGGAGCTTCGTAAATCTTCATTAGTCCGCCGTTTTCGGTGATGCGGCCTTCGGCAAAAATAACGCAACAACGGCCGCTGTCTACTTTGGATATCAGTTCTTTGATGTCGCCCGGTTCAATCGGGTTAAACGGCATGATATCTGCCGTTTTCATGAATAATCTTATCCATTTGTTGCGATACAAATGTCCGTTGAGGGCAAATACAGGATTGCCCGGCAAAAAGGCAAACAATAACAAGGGGTCTAAGAATGAAACGTGGTTTGAAACATAGACGGCTTTGGCCGGAAGTTTGTTTTCATCAAATGCAATATTGCATCTTACCTTCATTACGGTAAAAAAAGCCCGTAAGCAAAATCTTACAATGTCTCTCAAAATATAGTCTCCGGTAGTTACAAAATATGATTTTATCTAACTAAATCTGCAGAGTATTGTAAAGTGAATTTTGCCAGAAATTCAAATTTTATTGTCAAATGTTACATAATATTTTGAAAAATAAGAAGTTTTATCGTTTTTTGGACGGGGATAATTCTGTGGTTGCCTTTTAGCAAACTTTGAGACATAATCCTTGTGGTGTTTATATTAGAAAATGGTGTCAAACATGGACTCTAAAACAAAACTTTTGAATAGTGCCTTTGCTGAGTTTGCCAAAAACGGTTTTTTAGGAGCAACAACTCGCGATATTGCAAAAAATGCTAAAATCAATATCTCTGCCATACTTTACTATTTTGGCGGTAAAAGAGGTCTTTATACCGCTGTGCTGCAAGAAATTGTGCAGACAGTTAAAGATAAAAGCGGCAATATTTGGGAGCGTTGCCAAGATGTTGAAAAAGAAGGCTCTCAAGAGGAGGCTTTGACCCTGCTTAAGGACTTGATTTGCC
The DNA here is from genome assembly GCA_944392215.1 of uncultured Alphaproteobacteria bacterium. Taxonomy (GTDB): domain Bacteria; phylum Pseudomonadota; class Alphaproteobacteria; order RF32; family CAG-239; genus CAZU01. The sequence continues at coordinate 4,862 of CALXVX010000074.1, forward strand.
GTTTTTTGCAGCTTTTGTGCGGAGATGAAATTTCTAGAGACATGAAAACCATTTTCTTTACCGAATATTCAAGGCCGACAGCCGAATTTTCTATCCTTTATGATGGGCTTATCTTTCCGGTCTTCCGGATGATGGCTGCTTTGCTTACTCAGGCCAGCGGTGGCAAAATTGCCATTAAAGAAGCCTATCTTTATATGTTTCCGCTCTTTTCTCAACTCTTTGTTTTTGCATCCAGGCAGGAAACTATCTGCTCTTTTATGGAGTGGAACGGCTATGGTAAAAAAGAGATGCAAAAACTTCAGGAATACATGAGCCAACAAATAGATTTTTTGTTGAATAAACAAAAATAATCCACTGATTTTACATAATTCAATCAATTGATTGACATAAGGGCTTTTTTTATATACTAGTATCTTTGTTCGTTAACTACAAATGAGACTTTTCTATGAAAAAACTTCTTACATTGACAGCGCTGGGAACTATCCTGATGGCTTCCAATGCTATGGCTGCGGGTTTCCATTTGAGGGAGCAATCCGCTGCTGCTCAAGGTAACGCTTTTGCGGGAGCAACTGCCGGTGCCGAAAATAACTCTTATGCTTACTTTAATGCTGCCGGTTTAACCAGGCAAAAAGGTACCCAAATTAATGTGGGCGCAACTTATATTGTGCCGCGGGCAGAGGCAGGTAGTGTTTATGATGCTGCGGGGCAACGCCAACAGGACATTAACAACATCGTGCATGCTGCTTGGGCTCCGAACGGAACTATCTCTCACCAGGTCGATGATAAACTTACCCTTGGTTTGGGTCTCAATGTGCCTTTTGGTATGATTACAAAATATGACCAGGAGTGGGCCGGCGGTGATCATGGGATTACCTCTAAAGTTATTACCTCTACTTTTACACCGATGGCCGCTTATAAATTAACTGATAAACTTTCTGTTGGTGCCGGTTTGCCTATCCAATATGTTAAGGCTCGTTTGACTAACTCTGCGTTGGCTGGAACAACAGACACTTCTCTTAAAGGTGATACCGTTGATGTTGGTTACCAGTTGAGTGCTATGTATGAGCTTTCTGACGATACCCGTTTTGGTGTTAACTATCGTAGTGAAATTAACCACAAGCTGAAAGGTGACATTTCTTCTCCTTCTCAGATGGGATTCTTAAACCAAGATATTTCTGCGCGTCTTGATACTCCCGCAATGTTATCGTTTGGTGCCTATCATCAAATTAATGATAAATGGGCGATTATGGCTGAGTATCAGCGTGTGTTCTGGAGCTCGTTTGATAAACTTGATATTATTGGCCAAGATACGACAAATACTCTTCAACCCGGCAATGGCTACCTTTTGAGCTCTACCAATGAGCATTGGCAAGATACAAACTTCTTCGCTTTGGGTGCTAGCTACCAGATTGATAATCAATGGAAACTTCGTCTTGGTTGGGCTTATGACCAGACGGCTGTTAAAAAACAATATCGTACACCGCGTATTCCGGATTCTGACCGTATATGGTATTCGGTTGGTTTGGGTTATCAGTACAATGAAAACTTAAGCTTTGATGTGGCTTATACCTATATTCAAGCCAAGGACGCCACGGTTGATTTGCCAACCAATGCGGCGGCTGGCCAGCGCGGTATCTATGCCGAGTATAGCAACTCTGTTAAGTTGTTCGGCTTGTCTATGAACTATAAGTTCTAGTTTTTATTATGACTCTCCAAAGAGGAAGGCCTTGTCTGGTTTTCCTCTTTTTTTTGTTGATTTTATGCTTTTATCGTGTATAATGACAGAAAATGGACGAAAATGTCGGAGGCCGCCAATGTCCGAAAATCCTCAGGAAAAATCCTCAAAAAATGATGCCTTTTTAAATCTTGTCGGCATGATGCTTTCTGACGTGCTTAATCGTCGAGCTTATTGGGAAAAGTTTGATAACGAACGGATGGCGCGTTTTTTAGAAAACTCCAATTTGTTTCAAACTTATCCAAAGGCTTATCGCGACCTCATCAATTTATGCGGACGGAAGGTTCCCTGGGGACCAAAAATTTTGTGGGTTGAGCCAAATCCGATGATCGAGAATAATTCTCAATTCTTAATCAAAGCGGCTAGTGAATTTTTAAAAACATCTTCAGAGGCTTCTGGACAGCTGATTTGGCATGTTTTGGAAAAAGTTTATTTACGAGAAAGTATCCTTAATCTTCCTAGAGAGGAGCTTTATAAGCGTCGAGATGAGTTTAAGAAAACACAAGTTCGGTTCTTAAACTCTCTTGGGCTTAAGCCTGATGCTTATTCTAAAGTCAATGTGCTTGATTTGCTGCTTTCTTATAAGGCGTCGGATAAGAGTGGCGTTTATGCTGAGTTTATCAGACAGATGGCTGACTATGATGTGGCTGATAATCCCAAACGTCAGGAATTTGCGGCAAAGCAGACCGTGAAAATCCTTTTTAAGGCTTTGGACAAATCCAGAGGCTCCAGCGGAGCTGCTAAGCTCCAGATGTTTTTGCCGATCTTTGAGAATGCCGCCAAGAATGGTTTTTGTATTGACAATATTACTTATGTTGATGTTAGCGGTGATTTGGGAGAGAAAAACAAAACCTATACTTTAGACAGGGAAGTTAAACTTGATATCCTTAAGAGATTACAGCGTTCCAAATTACCTTTGTCGGCCGGATGTATCGGCTATTTTAAGTCTGAACCTGTTTCTGCCGAAACAGTTATCAATAAAATCGAGAACGTTCAAGATATGCTTAAAAACAGTCGGCGTACCTGGGAGCGCCGACTGAAAATTATGGATAAAATTCATCCACTTATTGAAGGCGTTTTAGATAACGCTTTGGTGGTGCCTTCTCGGAGGTTGATTATAACTTATGCCGGATATTTGAGTGAATATGCGGCTTTGCATCCGAATGATGATGTATCGGAAATGTCATTGTTGCGTTTGTTGCAAAAAAATGCGGCCTTGAGCGGCCTTAATGGGGTTCAGGGGCGTTTGTTCGGTGATGAACCTTTACAACCTGCAAAAATTAATAAGGCTTTGGTAGCTGATGTTGCCGATATCTATGCTCAGAATGTTGCATCTACTTATCCTGAGGTAGGGGAGTTTAATCCTTACTTTCACCAGAAAATGACACGTATGTTTTCTTATATTGTCAACTCTTATGATTATGCAAAAGAAGACGTTGACGATTTGTGTTCTCGTTTGGCTAAAGGCGCTGATAATGCTCCGGAGTTTAAACGAGCTGCACAGATGGTTATGGCCGCATACACAAATCCTAACCGCAGGGTTATGGTGGTTAGAAATCCTTCTGCTTCACGCTCATAGTTTTTGTCTTAAGTATTTGGCCGTATAGCTATTCTCACATTTGGCGACTTGTTCTGGTGTGCCTTGAGCAATGATTCTGCCTCCGCCATCGCCGCCTTCAGGACCCAGATCCACAATATAATCCGCGGTTTTTATTACATCCAGATTATGCTCAATGACAATAATCGAGTTGCCTTGATCGACAAGGGCTTGCAAAACCTTGAGAAGCTTATTGATGTCTTCAAAATGAAGTCCGGTGGTTGGTTCATCCAAAATATACAGCGTTTTGCCGGTGGCTCGTTTGGAGAGTTCTTTTGAAAGTTTTACACGCTGGGCTTCGCCGCCGGAAAGAGTGGTGGCCGCTTGGCCGAGTTTGATGTAGCCAAGCCCAACTTTTCTTAATAAATCAAGCCGATTTTTGATGGCCGGAATGGCATTGAAAAATTCAAAAGCATCATCAACCGTCATATCCAAAACATCGGCAATAGATTTATCTTTATACTTTACTTCCAATGTCTCGCGGTTAAATCTTTTGCCTTTGCAGACCTCACATTCAACATAGACATCAGGCAAAAAGTGCATCTCAATTTTGGTAACACCGTCTCCTTTGCAAGCCTCGCAACGCCCGCCAGCAACGTTGAATGAAAAACGCCCGGCTGCATAACCTCTGGCTTTGGCTTCCGGCAGAGAAGCATACCAATTGCGGATGTGGTCAAATACCCCCGTATACGTAGCCGGATTGGAGCGAGGTGTGCGCCCAATCGGAGATTGATCAATATTAATAATCTTGTCTATGTTTTCTGCACCGATGACCTTATCATAAACGGCACCAGGCTCTCTGGAATTATAAATCTCTTTGGCCAATGCCTTGCACAGGGTCTCTAATATCAGCGAAGATTTACCACCGCCGGAAACGCCTGTCACGCAGGTGAGGGTGCCCAAAGGAATTTTCAAATCAACGTTTTTTAGATTGTTGGTTCTGGCGCCTTTTAGGCCGATAAATTTGCCGTTGCCTTTACGCCTTTTTGCGGGAACGGCTATCTGTTTTTCGCCGTTTAAGTATTGGGCGGTGAGGCTGTTTTTGACTTTCAAAACATCTTTAACCGTGCCTGAGGCAACAACTTTTCCTCCCTCACTGCCGGCGCCGGGTCCCATATCAACAAGAAAATCTGCGGCTCTGATGGCGTCTTCATCGTGCTCAACCACAATTACCGTGTTGCCGATATCTCTTAGGCGTGTCAAGGTTTCTAGCAAGCGATCGTTGTCTCTTTGGTGCAAGCCGATTGAGGGCTCGTCTAAAACATACAAAACACCGGTCAGACCTGAGCCTATTTGGCTTGCTAAGCGGATGCGCTGAGCCTCACCGCCGGAAAGAGTGCCGGATTGGCGTGAAAGATTCAAATAGTCTAGTCCGACGTTGTTTAAAAAGCTTAATCTCTCTATAATCTCTTTGAGAATTTTGTTTGCTATTTCTTGTTTTTGTGGGCTTAAGTTGGGGCCGATGCCTCTAAACCAGGTTAGGGCATTTTTTATTGACATTTCAGAGGCTTCCATAATATCCAAGCCGCCGATTTTTACTGCCAAAGCCTCCGGTTTTAATCTTTTGCCATGGCAGTATTCACAAACTGCCGCTGATTGATACTGAGCAAACTCATCTCTGGTGGCTTGGGAATCTGTTTCCATAAAGCGGCGTTCCAGATTATTGATGACACCTTCAAAAGGTTTGCAAGTTTGAAAATGCGGATAATACATCGGCACAGGCTCGTTGCCGGAGCCATATAGAATGACATCTCTGGCGTGCTCGGGCAGATCTTTCCATGGTGTTTTTTCGGATATTCCCAGCCATTCGCAAAGAGAGCGCAAGGTATCGGTATAAAAACCGTGTTTGCGGCTGAACCAAGGTAAAATTGCACCTTGGGCGATGGATAAATTTTGGTTGGGTACTACTCTATCTGGGTCCATGTATAAGCTTGCACCCAAGCCATCGCAATGAGGGCAGGCACCGTAGGGGTTATTAAATGAAAATAGGCGCGGCTCAATTTCTTCTATAGTGAAACCCGATATTGGGCAAGCAAATTTAGAGGAAAAAGTTGTTCTCTCATGAGTTTCGTTATTCTCGGCAAAAACTAAGCCATCACTTAATTTTAGGGCTGTTTCAAAAGACTGAGCCAGGCGTTCGGCAATGCCTTCTTTTACGACAATTCTATCAATGACGACTTCAATATCGTGTTTTTGATTTTTGTTTAGCTCCGGGGTTTCTTCAATATCATACACGGTACCATCTATTTTTAGGCGCTGGTAGCCTTGTTTGCGCAAATCTTCTATCTCTTTTTTGTATTCGCCTTTTTTGCCACGAGCTATCGGGGACAAAAGCAGTAGCTTTGTTCCAGCGGGCATGGCTAAAACCTTGTCAACCATTTGTGAGACAGTTTGTGATTCAATCGGCAATCCGGTGGCTGGTGAATATGGTGTGCCGGCACGTGCCCACAAAAGGCGCATATAGTCATAAATTTCGGTTACGGTGCCAACGGTTGAACGCGGGTTGTGAGATGTCGTTTTCTGCTCAATGGAAATGGCCGGAGATAAGCCCTCGATCGAATCTACATCGGGCTTTTTCATCAGGTCTAGAAATTGACGGGCATAAGATGACAAACTTTCAACATAGCGACGTTGCCCCTCGGCATAAATGGTGTCAAACGCCAAAGAGGATTTGCCTGAACCTGAAAGCCCGGTGATGACTGTCAGCTTGTTTTTGGGCAAGCTGATGTTGATGTTTTTGAGGTTGTGCTCGCGTGCGCCTTTTATTTCTATAAAATCATTGCTCATTTCTTTATCTCCCCTGGCGGATAATATAGTTAAAACATCTCCCAATAGCAACAATTTAAAATAAAAAAGGCAGGTTTTCAAACCTGCCAGAGGCTTATTTGGTTAATACACCATTTACGAAATGGGCATAAACCGTTTCCTTGGTGTTTTGGACGGTGAAAATTCGTGAGGCACCGTGTTTGTCGACCTTGACGTCGCAGTCACTGAAGATGATGAGTTCTCTTTCTTGAAAGGTTATTTCCAATGGATCCCCGGGTTTGAATATGATCTTGGGATAATTTTCTTCAAGAAAAACTACTTTATCGTAGGACAAAGGAGTGCTTTCTTCCAAAATTAATGGTTCTAGTCCTCTGCCTTCAACCATGATATGACCACAAACCGCACCAATGAAAGTTTTATGTTGCGGTGAGGCACAGGTTGGAAAAATGCATTGGCCGCCGGGATAGCTTACATGCCAATCCGTTGAGGTGATATATTTTTCGCCGTTCCAACCAATGGCTAGTTTAAGCTCTGCCTTACACTCCTCTGGAGAAATACCCAAAAGCTTGGCAACACAATCAGTAACTTGATTCTTGCTCACATAAGAGGGAGCGTAAGAGTTCTTTGTTTTCATGACACAATAGTTTTAATAATGATGTTTGGTAGTGGGCTGTATTGTGCATAAAACCTTATTTTAAGTCAATAAAAAAGTTGCAAAAATTTTAGAAGCTGATACTATGCGCTCCGTGGTTGTGTAAGCAAAATTTGTTATGATGTTGAAATTGTTGAAATTTTTGGCGCCGGTACTGATGTGGCCGGCGGCTGCGTTGGCGGCAATAGATGTTATGGTGGTGGCTCCGCAAGAGGGAGAATACCGCCGTTTTGGGCATGAGTTGGCACAAGGTGTTAAGATTGCCGCGCAAGACATCAATAATCATGGCGGACTTTTGGGGCAACAAATTAACGTGGTGGTGGCTGATGACCGTTGTGAAGATGTTTTTGCTCTGTCTTTGGCGCAGATGCTCAGCGTGAGAGATGATAAGCCCAATGTTATCATCGGGCCTTATTGTTCAAATGCTTTTAGTGAGGCGGCCGGTGTTTTTGCCAAGGCTGAGATTTTGCAGATTGTGCCGGTGCCGTTGGCGGGCGAGAAGGCTTTTGCGCCAGGAGCTCCTTTGAAAATTGCCGGGTTGCGCTCAGAGCAGGCGGCAGTGTTTTTGAAGTATTATCAGCATAATTTTGCCGGGCAGAATGTGGCAGTGGTTTATGATGCTTTAGACCGAACAATGGTTGGTGTTGCAGAGGCGTTGCAACAAGAATTTCTCTCTGCCGGGCAGGGGGCTAGGATCTCTTCTTTTGATTTTGCCAAATATGCTGATGACTATGAGATCATGGCAAAAGAAATTTTGCAAAACAATCAAATCGTCTACATTTTGGGAACCGGGGAGAAAACAGCCGAGCTCACTCTTGAGCTTAGAGATATGGATGAAAATGTTGCTGTTTTTACCGACAGATATTTGGCCGATGAAAACTACCGGGAAATTATGGGTTTTAACACCGATGGGCTTTATTATCTGGGGCTGAAGAACTTTAAGGACAGCACTTATTTTACGGAAACTCTGGTTAATCTCCGTTTGCAAGGAATGGAGCCTATTGGCCTTGGGGTGTATGGTTTTGCCGCACTCAAACTTTGGGCAGAGGTGGCTCAAAAAGCCGGCGGATTCGCCTATGATGATATGAAAAAAGCCGCCGCCCAAGGAGAATTTATGATGCCTTGGGGAAATATGTCTTTTGCCAACGGAAATTTCTCAGGCAACGCAATCTATGGTGTTTTTAGGCGCCAGGGAGAAGAATATACACAGGTTGATTGATTTTGGTTTTATTCTGAAAAATCTCAATGTATATTTGAGAAAGTTTTTAATTTTTGATGTAAGGTAAAATAAAATGGCTGGAAGCATTAATAAAGTTATTTTGGTCGGCAATCTGGGCGCAGATCCTAAAGTCAGCAATACTCAGAGTGGCGCAAAGATTGTTAACCTCAATGTTGCAACATCTGATACTTGGAGAGATAAGCTCTCCGGCGAGCGCAAAGATCGCACCGAGTGGCACCGTGTGGTTATCTTTAACCCGCAGTTGGCCGAGGTGGCAGAAAAGTATTTGCATAAAGGTTCTAAAGTTTATCTTGAGGGACAGTTGCAAACCCGCAAATGGGAAGACAACAACGGACAAGAGAGATATACAACCGAGGTTGTGTTGCAAAACTTTAGCGGCAATTTGGTTTTGCTTGATGCCAAAGGCGATGGCGTACCGGCCGGCGGTAATGATGTGTTCTCTCCGGCCAGTGGTTCTGCCGGTTGGGATTCTTCATCTTCTGCAGCTCCGGCGGCTGATTTGGATGATGATATTCCGTTCTAATCAGAATTGTCTTCAGTTTAACAAAACAAGGCCTGCCAAAATTGGCAGGCCTTGTTTGTTGAAGTTATGCAATGAACTCGTTTTTTGCGTTTTTGAGATTCTTTTGTTAACTTTTTTATTTCCGCTCGAGCCTAAAATCAATTTTAAGGCACTTTTTTTGACCGTAGAGAGAAAAATGCTACTTTTTGTTGGGCATAACTCGGTAAAAAAACTGTTGAAACTTTTTCTTTTCTGGTACACTGCCGGAAGTTTAATTAATTTGAAGGTAATGTAAAGTGACTGATGAAGTAATGCCCGTGGTGGAAACCACAAAAGATATTGCACCCGTTGAAATCTCTGATGAAATGCGCCGTTCTTATCTTGACTATGCAATGAGCGTTATCGTCTCCCGTGCGCTGCCGGATGTGCGCGATGGTTTGAAACCGGTGCACCGCCGTATCATCTATTCTGCTTATGAAAACGGCTATGACTATAATCGCCCGTTTAGAAAATCTGCCCGTATTGTCGGTGATGTGTTAGGTAAATATCACCCGCACGGTGATTCCTCTGTTTATGAGGCAATGGTTCGTATGGCGCAGCCATTCTCTATGCGCGTGCCTTTGATTGACGGGCAGGGAAACTTTGGTTCTATGGATGGTGATAGTGCCGCTGCCATGCGTTATACCGAAGCCAGATTGGCTAAAGTTGCCCATGCCTTGATTGATGATATTGATAAAGACACCGTCGACTTTATGCCAAACTATGATGAAAGTTTGCAAGAACCTTCCGTGTTGCCGGCCAGCTATCCGAACCTTTTGGTTAACGGTGCCAATGGTATTGCCGTTGGTATGGCAACCAATATTCCGCCGCACAACTTGGGTGAGGTTATTGATGCCTGCTGTGCTTATATTGATAATCCGGAAGTTTCAATCGAAGACCTCATCCAAATCGTGCCGGGTCCTGATTTTCCGACAGGAGGCTTGATACTCGGATATTCCGGGGCCAAATCTGCCTATCTCACCGGCAGAGGCTCTGTTGTGATGAGAGCAAAATGCACAATTGAGGAGCTCCACAAAGATAAAGAAGCTATCATTGTTCATGAAATTCCCTACCAGGTTAACAAAGCGGCAATGATTACTCGTATTGCCGAGCTGGTTAAGGAAAAGAAAATTGAAGGTATCGGTGAAATCCGTGACGAATCTGACCGTCATGGCGTGCGTGTTGTTATTGAAATCAAGCGCGATTTCCAAGCTGATGTGGTTTTGAACCAGCTCTATAAGTATACCCCGCTGCAAACCAGCTTCGGAATGAACATGTTAGCCATTCATAACGGTCGGCCGATGATGATGAACTTAAAAGAAATCATTGCCGCCTTTATTGAATTTCGCGAGGAAGTTATCCGCCGCCGTACAATCTTTGAGCTCAACAAAGCACGTGACAGAGCTCATGTGTTGGTTGGTTTGGCAATCGCGGTTGAAAACATTGATCCCGTGATTGACCTTATCCGTACATCGCCGACTCCGCAAGAGGCTAAAGATGCCTTGCTTGCTAAAGCTTGGCCGGCCGGAGATGTTGAGGCTTTGGTTAAGTTGATTGATGAGCCCGACCGCAAGGTTGAGAACGGAACTTATCGCTTATCTGAGGCGCAAGCTCGTGCTATCTTGGATTTGAAACTCCAACGTTTGACCGGTTTGGAGAGAGACAAGATTCATGAGGAATTAGTCAGCCTCGGCGATGAAATCAAAGAATGTCTCTCTATTCTTTCCAGCCGCGAAAAACTCTACGGTATTATGCGTGATGAGTTGGTGGCCATTAAAGATGAATATGCAACACCGCGCCGCTCTAAGATTGAAGATATTGAGTATGATACCGATATTGAATCTCTTATCCAGCGCGAGGATATGGTTGTGACCGTGACTGAGGCCGGTTATATCAAGCGCGTTCCGCTTAATGCTTACAAAGCACAAAAACGCGGCGGCAAAGGGAAATCCGGTATGGCGACCAAAGATGAAGATTTTGTAACCCGTTTGTTTGTGGCCAGTACCCATACGCCGGTTCTGTTCTTCTCTTCTAAGGGTTTGGTCTATAAGATGAAAGTTTATAAACTGCCGCTCGGGTCTCCAACTTCTAAGGGTAAGCCGTTTATCAACTTGTTGCCGCTTGATGCCGGTGAGACTATCACCACTATTATGAAATTGCCGGAGAATGAGGCCGAGTGCAAAGACTTGTTCATCATGTTTGCGACCGCACAGGGCAATGTTCGTCGCAACTCTTTAATGGACTTTGTCAATGTTCAGTCAAACGGTAAGATAGCCATGAAGCTTGATGAGGGCGATAAGCTTATCAATGTTCGGATTTGTACCGAAGATGATGACATTTTGCTTGCGGCTCGCAGCGGCAAATGCATCCGCTTCCCGGTAACGGAGGTTCGCGTATTTGTCGGACGTAATTCTACCGGTGTTCGCGGTATCAAGCTCGGCAAAGATGATGCCGTTATCTCTATGTCGGTTTTGAAACATAGTGATGCGACCTCTGAGGAGAGAGAAGAATATCTCAAAATATCTTCCGCAGCTAAGCGTATTCAGGCTGAAAGAGGAGATGATACGCTTGTATCTGCCTCTGAGACAGGTGTCGAAATGACTGTTTTGACACCGGAGAAATATGAGGCCATGCGTGAGGCTGAACAGTTTATCTTGTCTGTTACCACAACCGGATATGGTAAGCGTTCTTCTTCTTACGAATACAGAGTAACCGGACGTGGCGGGCAGGGTATTGCCAATATGGAGATGTCTGCACGCAACAAAGAGATTGCCAGCTCGTTCCCGATTGAAGACAATAATCAAATCATGATGGTAACAGATGGCGGAAAACTCATCAGAATGCCAGTGGCAGATATCAGAATCGCCGGGCGCAAGACACAAGGTGTTATCTTGTTCCGTTTGGCAGAGAATGAGAAGGTCGTTTCCGTGACCTGGCTTGATGCTGATGAGGGCGATGATGAGGAGCTCGAAGAAGAGACCGGATCCGAGGTTCTGGGTGAGAGCGCCCCTGATATTGAAGACAGTGATGAAGGAGTTGTCTCAGAGCCTGAAATGACAGATGAGGAGTAGGCTCGAAAAGTCGCTTAACGATAAAAATCCCTACCTCTCAAAGGTAGGGATTTTCTTGTTAGTAACTTAAATTCTTACATATACAGTTATGTAACAAGAATATAACCTTAGGGCTATATTCTTGAGGATAACTTAAAATGTTTGCGACTTTTGTGGTTTTTATTGCTTATGTGTTGGCGGCAACGGCGCGCTGGCTGACACGAAAGTTTGGAGTGATTACTCTTGATCAGATTATCTTTCATTTGAATATGCCCATTGATGCCGAAGAAAAGCTTATTCGCAGCTATTTTGATAATGTATGGTTTGCGGCAGTTGGTGTGGCGATTATTTTTTATTTCCTTTGTGTGCATAGACGTGAGAGAAAATGGTGTGTCTCACAATTCTTTTATCGGCACTGTCGCCTGATTGCGGGAGGCTTTTTTGTGCTGTGCCTTTGCTACTGCGGTATTAAAATGCGGGTTGATAAAATGTGGGGACAGTATAAACGGTTTCAGGTGGTATCAACTTTTTTTGAAGATAATTATATTGATCCGCGGAAAGTTAAACTCTCTTTTCCCAAGCGTAAACGCAATCTGATTGTCATTTTTATGGAGTCTATGGATACCGGGCATTTGCAAACCAAATATTATGACTATTTCAAAACTAATTTAACACCAGAACTGCAAAAACTTGCTCGTGAAAATATCAACTTCAGCAATAATGATGATATTGGCGGAGCGTATCAGGTCAAAGGTGCTAATTTTACTCAGGCTGGTTTGACAGCACAAACCTGTGGAGTTCCGTTGAAACTTCCGATTGAAAGTTCTCACTTTCGTCCTGATAACGGTTTCTTGCCGGAGGCAAAGTGTTTGTCTGATTTTCTAAAAGAGCAGGGGTATGAACAAACCTTGGTTAATGGTATGCCTAAAACTTTCGGCGGCTTGGATAAGTTTTTGGAAAGCCACGGAAATATTAAGTTAATGGATACTTGGTATATGCAAGACCATAATATGCTCAAACCTGAAGACTATAGCGAAGGAACAAAAATTGTTAAAGATTCTTCTCTTTTGGAAATATCAAAACAGGAGATTTTGCGCTTGGCTTCAAGCGGAAAACCATTTGCTTTTACGGTTATGACTATTGATACTCATCTGGGTAAGCAGTATTTTGATAAAGATCAATGCAAGCCTATTTTTGATAAAAAAGATAGACATCATAGATATAAAAATATTATGGCTTGTCAGAGTAAGATGTTGGATGATTTTGTTGGTTGGATAAAACAACAGCCTTTTTACAATAACACCACAGTGGTGATGCTTGCGGACCATTTGTTGATGTATGACGCAGATTTTACACGTTCTATGAAAGATAAGAGAATCTTGAATATTTTTCTTAATTCGGCAATTGATCCTAAGCAGGCTAAAAATAGAGAGTTTTTATCTTTTGACATTTATCCGACAATTTTGAACTCTATCGGTGTAAAAATTGAAGGTGGTAAACTTGGGCTCGGTACAACTTTGTTTGAAACAGAGCCGACATTGTTGGAACGCGTCGGTTCTGCAACGAAAATAGATAAAAAGTTGGATATGCGTTCAAAACTTTACGAAAAAATGTTATATGGAAAAGTATTGGGAGAAGAGTAATGCCGTTTTTGACAATTTATTCAAACGCAACCGTTAAAGATGAAAATTTATGCGCTGATGCCGCACAATTGGTGGCAAAAGAGCTTGGAAAACCAATCCAATATGTGGTGGTGAATCTTTTGTTTAATTCGGCAATGGCTTTTAACGGAAGCGAAGATACAAAGGGAGCTTTGATTGAGATGAAGTCTATTGGTTTTAGAGATAAGGGGGCGTTGGCCAAATCTCTGACAGATTTTGTTGCGCAACGTTTGCAGTTGGATTCGGCTTATATAAACATTCAGTTTGTTGATATGCCGGCAGGTGACGTGGCAATTTCAGGTTGTGTTTTTTAGCAAACACTGTTAATAAGTATATATTAACACTTGCTAAATAATAGTGCTGTCATAGAATTGCAACTATTGCGATTCTATGGGAGGGTTTTTATGTTGGCACTACTGTTAATGGGGATTTCTTGCCTGCTTGTAACTGCCATGAATTGGCAGTTGCGTAAGTTTGGAGAAGTTACTTATGAGCAAATTTTATTTCATATGAATATCTCTTTGGATTCAGAAACGCGTCTGCTGACAAGTTTCTTACAAAATACGGTGATGGTGACCGCTATTGTCTTGGTAGTGCTTTATTCGCTCTTTGGAATAAAGTGGTCATGGGGAAAGAAGGTTCAAAATATTAGAGATAAGGTATTATTTTATAAAAATAAAATTGCCTTAATTTTTCTTATCTGCAGTATAGTTTATGTGGCCGTACGGTTGAATATTGCGGAAATTATTGAGGATTATCACGCCAAAGGGCATGTTTCAGATTTTTATGAGAAGCATTATAGTAATCCCAGAGAGGCAGAGATTTTATCTCCGGCTAAAAAACGCAATTTGATTCTTATTTTTTTGGAATCGGCAGAAGCAACGTTTTTGCGCAAGGAATACAGAGATAAGTTTAAAGCCGCTTTTATGCCGGAGCTTAAAAAATTGGCTCTTGATAACTTAAATTTCAGCCATGATACAGATATCGGTGGTGCTATGCAGGTAGACGGAGCCCAATGGACGCAGGCCGGTCTTGTGGCTCAAACCTGTGGAATACCTTTGCATTTGCCGATTACCAATCACAATAAATTTTTGCCTAAACACGGATATTTGCCAGAGGCTTGGTGCTTGTTTGATATCTTAAAAGAGCAGGGGTATGAGCAAAGTTTTATGACCGGTATGGAAAGCTCTTATGCAGGGGTGAATAAATTTTTTGAGAGCCATGGTAATCCTAATATCTTGAGTTGGGAGGACTGGAAGGCGAAGTTTGATCTTGATGATAATCATGATCCTATCCGTAAGCGTATATTGCGCGATGAAGAGCTTTATCAGGAAGCAAGAGAGGAAATCGGTCGTTTGGCTAAAATGGGAAAGCCCTTTTCCTTCACTATCATGACAATGGATACACATGGCGGAAATGAGTTTTTAGATGAGAAAAATTGCTCAAAAGCTTATGCCGAACGTCACCAAAACGTCTATCGTTGTGCCAGCAAAAAAATAGGAGATTTTATTGCCTGGCTCAAAGGTCAGCCTTTTTATAAGGATACAACGGTGGTGATTGTGAATGATCACTTGGTTATGAATGATGCTTTGTTTACTGAAGATATGCAACGGAGAGATTTAAATATTATTATTAATCCTGCTATTTCTCCTAAACATGGTCAGGTAAAAAATCGTCAATTTACGCCTTTTGATATGTATCCGACAATTGTTGAAAGTTTGGGTTTTGACATCAAAGGAGATAAATTGGGGCTCGGTGTTTCTCTTTATTCTCAGGAGCCGACTTTGCCGGAAAAGGGGTATGATAATTATGAGAAGCTCGATGATGAATTAAGCAAGCGCTCTCACGTCTATGAATATTTGTTGTATGGAAAAGTATTGAGGTAAAAAAATCCCCGCCAAAGAGGAACTTTGACGGGGCGTGTTAGTAGCTCGGGCAGCAGGATCAAGCGGTGAGCGCCGGGATGATGGTCGCTCCCGGGGCACTGGCGGAAGTCCAGGCGTAGTCGCTTTGAACTTCTACCCAGCGGCCGTCGAGGTTGCGGTATCCGACGGAAACTGAGATCCGGACGGGATCCTTGAAATGCTGTTTGGCTTCCGCTTCATCGATGCGCTTACCGGCCTTTGCCCAAACTTTAAAATTGTATTGTAACTTTCGCATATTATTGCCGGATTTTAGAGAGGTTTGTTTAGTCCGGTGCCTCTTTTGTTTAAAATTATTTTCCATAACAATATTCTTTAATGTTTGCGAGTATAACATTTTCTATGTGTTTGGTCAATGGAGGATGTAATTTTATTTTCTTGCTTTTTAGCTTGTAATTTGTTATGTTAAGGAACTTTTTCCAGTTATTAATCTTAATTTTGTTTATTATGAATGTAAATCGACAGGCTGCTCAGCAGCGTAATCAAGTGATGGCTCTTTCAGAGGCTGATGTTATCAACCTTTTGGAGGGTAAGAATGTGGAGTATGCCCCTTATAAATTAACTTTACGGGAACTGACTTGTAAGGAAAGCCTTTTTCATCAAAAAGGTATTAACGGGCGGCAAGCCCGGAGACCTATTTTTGCCCAGGGATGCGTCTATTATATGTGGGTGGCTGTTCCGGTTTCTGAAAAAATAACTAAAAGAAACTGGATGGTGTCTGCAGTTGTCGACGGCTCTGAAGAAAAAAACAAAATAGCCGTGAGAAATATGTCTTGTCAGGTATTTGGCAATCCTCTTGAGGCGCCTGTTGCCCAGAAAATTTCTTGTTTGGGTGAGGAGTTTGTACAGGTTAGTGATTTCAGGAACGGAAAGCTTCTGATCCCTTCCGCAAATTTAAATTTGCGAAAAATTAAAGAGGTTCTTAAAGAAAAGTACGGAATTGTACCTATAAAGCTTGAACCTCGTATTTTGGGGAATTCTTCTTGCACGTTTATCGGTGTTCGAGCAGAAGAAAGGAATGGTGAGGCAGTTAATGAATATGTTGTTAATTGTTTCAATATGGAACTGTATTTTCCAAAGGTTTCCGGTAGGATTTTTACTCGGGAGATTCCGCTTGAAGCTTCTAATATCCCCATTGTTTGGGATGGAATGGCCGTTCGCTATAATTCTGATACTGATATTATTGAAGTTCAGATGTTGAGTTAGATTTTATCAATAAAATCCTGTTACTTGAAGGTGACAGGGTTTTATTGTATAGAGAGGCTGTTGTCACATGACAATGTCAACTTAAGTTTCGTTTGCTTATGCTTCACTCACTCAAGCAAGAAAGCTTACGCCTCTTGTGGTAAAATCAACCGGAGCAACGGTTGATTTTATCCTCGAGCTCAATCTTCACAGGCGTCGCCTGTTCGTCAGGCCGCAAGGAGACAAAAAAAACCACCCTCAAAAGGGTGGTTTCTTTTTGGCTCCGGCTTCTAGCTTGGTAAGTTCGTGCTTTTGCACTCACTAACCGCGCTTCGGTCACTTGCTTTCTAGTTTCGTTTCGCTTGCTTACGCTTTGCTCACTCAAGCAAGAAAGCTTACGCCTCTTGTGGTAAAATCAACCGGAGCAACGGTTGATTTTATCCTCGAGCTGATTCTTCACAGGCGTCGCCTGTTCGTCAGGCCGCAAGGAGACAAAAAAAACCACCCTCAAAAGGGTGGTTTCTTTTTGGCTCCGGCTGCCTGATTCGAACAGGCGACCGATCGGTTAACAGCCGATTGCTCTACCGCTGAGCTAAGCCGGAATAATATACGGTATTTTATTTTGGAGGCCGGTACCGGAATTGAACCGATGTACAAGGATTTGCAGTCCTCTGCATGAGCCACTCTGCCAACCGGCCGTTCGGTTACCGTCTCTCAATCGGTGCCTTTATATATACAATAATTTTTTCCCACGTCAATACATTTTTTTTAAAAATATGTTTTTTTATCACAACTTTGTTATATGATGGCAAAAGTTGTTGATGTAAGAAAGGGATTTGTATCATGAATATTGCAATCGCCTCAGATCATGGCGGATTTGAACTCAAAGAACAACTGATTGAATATTATGCAAAAAAAGGTATTCTTTTGCAAGATTTGGGGACGCACTCAACCGAGTCTTGCGATTATCCTCTTATCGCTCGCAAGATGACAGATGCCATCTTGAATAAACAAGCAGATTTCGGAATCCTTATCTGCGGAACGGGAATCGGTATTTCTATTGCTGCTAACAGAATTAAAGGAATCCGTGCCGCTCTTCTTTATAATGCAGAAGTTGCTCGTTTGGCTAAACAACACAACAATGCTAATATCGTTGTCTTTGGCGGTAGAACTCAAAAATTTGAAGATGTTGTATTATATCTTGATGCTTTCCTTAATGCCGAGTTTGAGGGGGGGAGACACTTGCGTAGAATCGGCGAATTGGATGAATAGGAGGAAAATATGGATTTTACAGAAAATTTGAAGCAGGAAGACCCGCAAATCTTTAAGGCGATTGAAGATGAACTTAATCGCCAGCAAAATCAGATTGAACTTATTGCTTCTGAAAATATTGTTTCAAAAGCGGTTTTGGAAGCTCAGGGCTCCATTCTTACCAATAAATATGCCGAGGGCTATTCTGGACGACGCTATTATCATGGTTGTGAATTTGTTGATGTGGTTGAAAATTTGGCTATTGAGAGAGCAAAACAGTTGTTTAACTGCAAATTTGCCAATGTTCAGCCTCATTCCGGCAGCCAGGCCAATACCGCCGTTTATGTTGCTTTGCTTCAACCTCATGACACAATCTTGGGAATGAGCCTTGATGCCGGCGGCCACTTGACCCACGGGGCCAAAGTTTCAATTTCCGGCAAGTGGCTCAATGCCGTTTCTTATGGCGTATGCAAAGATAGCGGCTTGATTGACTATGAACAGGTCGAAAAACTTGCATTAGAACATCAACCAAAATTAATTATTGCCGGAGGCTCTGCTTATCCGCGCCAGATTGATTTTGCAAAGTTTAGAGCTATTGCCGACAAAGTTCATGCTTATTTGATGGTGGATATGGCGCATTTTGCAGGTCTTGTGGCCGGTGGTGTACACCCGAATCCTCTTTCTTGGGCCGATGTGGTTACCACAACGACGCATAAAACTTTGCGAGGGCCTCGCGGCGGGATGATTTTGACAAATAATGAGGAAATCGCAAAGAAAATAAACTCCGCTATTTTTCCAGGGACTCAAGGCGGACCGTTGATGCATGTGATTGCTGCCAAGGCTGTTTGCTTTAAGGAAGATTTGACCCCACAATTTAAAGAATATGCCGCACAAGTCTTGAAAAATGCCAAGGTTTTGGGCGAAACTCTGCAAAAAAGAGGACTCAATTTGGTTTCCGGCGGAACGGATACTCATTTATTGTTGGTTGATTTGCGGCCTAAAAACGTGACCGGTGATGTTGTGGCCACCGCTCTTGATAAAGCTAAAATTACTTGCAATAAAAATGCTATTCCGTTTGATCCGATGCCGCCTAAAATCACATCGGGTATCAGGGTGGGGACCCCGGCCGGAACAACCCGCGGGTTTAAGGAGGCTGAATTTGAGCTTATTGGTAATTGGATTGCCGATGTGATAGATGCCATATCTGCCGGCATGCAAGAAAAAGTAATTGCCGAGACAGCACAAAAAGTTGTGGCCTTGTGTCGGAAATTTCCAATTTATTAATCGGATAGATAAAGGATTGATGGATGCAAAAGATGAATTCTCAAAAATTATGTGAAGTTGTACATTCTTCTTCAAAAGTTGTTGATACGGATATTGTTAACGTTGTGACCGACAGCCGAATTGCCAAAGAAGGCGATTTGTTTATTGCTATCAAGGGTGAAAAAAATGACGGGCATCTGTTTGTGGCCGATGTTTTGGCAAGGGGTGCTAATTTGGCTATTGTTGACCACTTGGTTGAAGGCGTGCCTGAAAACCGTCAGATTGTTGTTTCCGATACAATAAAAGCCTATGGGCAAATCGGAGCTTATAACCGCTCTTTGTTTAAAGGGATTGTTATTGGCTTAACCGGTAGTGCCGGCAAAACAACAACCAAAGAAGAAATAAAATTTGCTCTTTCTAAATTCGGCAAAGTCTATGCAACCAGCGGCAATTTTAACAACCATATCGGGGTGCCGGCGACTTTATGCAATATGGATATGAGCGCTGATTATGCCGTGATTGAAATGGGCATGAGCGCCAAAGGCGAAATTGAAAATTTGGTTTCTTATGTCGAGCCTGATGTGGCTATTATTACCAATGTTTATCCGATGCATATCGAATTTTTCCCAAATTTTGAGGGGATTGCCGAGGCAAAAGCCGAGATTTTCAAACATCTTAAAAAAGGGGGGCTTGCTATCATCAATGAGGATACAAATTTTGCCTCGCTGCTTGAAAAAAGAGCGCTTGAAAACGGTGCCAGGGTTGTAAAATTCGGCAGAGAAAATCATCCGGATGTGGAACTTAATTTACAAGATAAGGGAGAGCACAATTATTATAACGCCTGGTGTGTTTTGACTCTTATCAATGCCTTGGGGCTCGATGTTAAAGCAGCAGCTGAACATTTATCAAGCTTCGGAGCTTTACCAGGGAGAGGGGCTAAGCATGTTTTAAAGCTTCCCGGTGGCGGAACCTATACCTTGATTGATGACAGCTATTCGGGTCAACCGGAGGCTATGAGAATTGCAATTGAGACTTTGAGCAATACGCCGGCAAAAGGGCGCAAGATTGTGGTGCTTGGCAAAATGGCCGAGCTTGGAGAGACCTCTAAGGCCCGACATGAGGAAATCGGAAAAGTCTTGGCAACCAGCACAATAGACATTGTCATCGGTGTTTGCCCGGAAATGAAAGATATGTTGGCTCAACTGCCAAAAGAAAAAGAGCAGTATTATTTTGAAAATAAGGATGGTTTGGATGATTTTCTTATAAATAAGCTCTTGCAAAATAATGATATTGTCCTTATAAAAGGGGCAAGGTATTCTTCAAAAATGTATCAGGTGACTGATGCGTTGCTGGAAAAAGGAAAGTAAAATCCATGAAATGTCCGTTTTGCGGATGTGATGATACGCAGGTTAAAGACTCTCGCGACACCGATGACAATACCGCCATCAGGCGTAGGAGAGAATGCTCTGAGTGCGGCTCGAGGTTTACGACTTTTGAGCGGGTGCAGTTGCGTGATTTGATTGTGGTTAAGAAAAACGGCGAGAAGGTTATGTTTGACCGCGATAAATTGGCGCGTTCTATCTATTTGGCGGTGCGCAAACGGCCGGTCAGCTCAGAGAGAGTGGAAAAGGTTGTCAACTCCATTCAGCGCCGCTTAGAGGCATCAGGGGAGGCAGAAGTGCTTTCTACCCAGATTGGCGAATATGTTATGCAGGCTCTTTCGACTCTTGATCATATTGCTTATATCCGCTTTGCTTCTGTTTACAGGGATTTTAAAGAAGTCAGCGATTTTGAAGATTTTGTTGAGACCATTGATAGAATGGCCAAACCTAAAGGAGAAGATAAATAATGGCAAAATTTGTTTCAGAAAAAATCAGAATGAAATCTGCCGCGCGTTTGGCTGCCGTGCAGGCTACTTATATGATTGAGTTTGGACAACTCTCTGTTGATGAGGTGATTAAAGACTTTATCAATGGCGAGGTCGGCCGCTATGTGATTGATGATGAAAGCACCGAGTTTGAGCAAAAAGAAGAACTGGTTGAAGTTGAGCAGATGGACACCTCTTATTTTGCCGAGCTTACCCGCGGTGTGCATAAAGAAAAAGAGCAACTTGAGAGATCTTTGGCGCATTATCTGCGCGAGGGGTGGTCTTTTGACCGTTTTGACGGAACCTTGCGGGCTTTGCTGCTTTGTGCCGCTTATGAGTTGGTGCATACAACAGATATTGATGCCGCCGTTATTGTCAAAGAATATGTTGATTTGGCTTATGCTTTCTTTGCTAAAAACGAGCCCAAGATGGTGAATGCTTTGCTTGACCAGATTGCAAAAGAAATTCGCCCATTGGGTAAATAAGTTTGATGGTGTGTGCGTAACATGGCAAAACTTAAATTATACGAATATCCGCATCCAATCCTCAAAAAAAAGGCCGAGAAGGTCGAAAAGGTTGATGATGAACTGCGTCGTTTTTTAGATGATATGTTGGAGACAATGTATGCCGATAACGGGTGTGGTCTGGCCGCACCGCAGGTCGGGGTTTCTAAAAGGATGGTGGTGATTGATATTGCCCATGAGGGTGAGGAGCCACAGCCTTTGTATATGGTGAACCCGGAAATCACTTGGAAATCTGATGAAACAGAGGTTTGCGAGGAGGGATGTTTGTCTTTGCCGGAGCTGAGGGCAGAGGTGGAGCGCCCGGCCAGTGTTAAAATCAGTTATCTTGATTATGACGGCAAAGCTTGTGAGCTTTTGGCCGAAGGCTTTTTGGCGGTGGCGGCTCAGCATGAGTTGGACCATTTGGACGGGATTTTGTATATTGACCATTTGAGCCGGCTTAAGCGACAAATGCTGGTGAAAAAGCTGGAAAAAAACAGAAAAGAAAAAGGCATTAAATAATATGAAAATTGTGTTTTTGGGAACGCCGGACTTTGCTGTGCCGACTTTGGAAGCTTTGTGCAAACATCATGATGTGGTGTGTGTTTATTGTCAGGCACCAAAAGAAGCCGGGCGCGGGCAGAAAATTATTAAATCTCCGGTGCAGGTTTTTGCCGAAAGCAAGGGGATAGAGGTGCGCACGCCAAAAACTTTACGCACGCCCGAGGAGCAAGAAAAATTTGCTGCACTCCACGCCGATATCTCTGTCGTGGCTGCATATGGCCTTATTTTGCCAAAGGCGGTGATTGAGGCTTTCCCAGTGGGATGTTTGAATGTGCATGGTTCTCTCTTGCCAAGGTGGCGAGGGGCTGCGCCCATCCAAAGAGCAATCGAGGCCGGTGATGATAAAACAGGAATTACCATCATGCAGGTGGTGGAGGCTTTAGATGCCGGGGCTATGTATAAAAAAGGCGAGATTAAGATTGATGAAAACACAACCGGCGGTTCTTTGCACGATGCAATGGCGGAGCTTGGGGCTAAGTTGATTGTGGAGGTTTTGGGAGATATCAAAAACATCACGCCTCAGCCGCAAGATGAAAGTTTGGTAACCTACGCCGCCAAGATAGATAAGGCCGAGGCCAAAATTGACTTTAATCAGCCGGCGCAAGTTTTGGAGCGTAAAATCAGGGCTTTTAACCCATATCCGGGTTGCTATTTTGAGCATGAAGGGGAGCGTTTTAAAATCTTGCGGGCAAAAGTGGTGCCTGAGGGTGCTAAACCCGGAGGGATTTTGCCGGGTGAGGGTTTGAAAATTGCTTGCAAAGAGGGGGCGCTTGAAGTTTTGGAGATTCAGCGCAAGGGCAAAAAAGCAATGCCGATTGGCGAGTTTCTAAAAGGGTATCATTTCTCCTCTTGCTTATAAAAACGAGAAACCCCGCATATGAAAATGCGGGGTTTCTCGTTAATTTTTTGGATTAAAAATTTCAGTAAGTTTCAGGATATTCATTTCTGAAGCTGACAGTTCTGAAATTTTCTTTCCTTCAAGTCCAAGGCTATCTGCCAATTTCTTGGCTTTTGAGTATACTAAGATACTCATTCCCTGCTCTTTGATGTATTTTTCAACATCGAGGAAGAGCTGGAAGGCTCTTTCACTGATGAAATCATTTTTGAAAATGTATTCAATCAAATTGGCGTGAAAGTACCCCGCGTAGAGAATACTTTGTTGGATGAAATCAAAACAAACTGCTTTAACATCATCAGGGACATCTTGACCTTCTTTATAGGTGCTAAGCACCAAATTTATTTGCCGTTGGTATAAGTCACTATTGGCGGCAAATCTTGGCTCTAGAGCCTGATACAACTCGTGTACCGAAGGCTTGTAACCTAGAGATATCAACACCCTGATGTGCTTGAGACTCTGTCTGGTGTAGAGCAGGTCCTCGGCGTCTTTCTTGTCTTCCTTACTCAATTTATTGGCAATCGTCTTCATGGCTTCAACAGGCGCATAGCTTTTCATCAGCTCAAGACTTTGGCGGTAAAAATTTTTTTCTTTGTCAGCCAATCTTTGGAGACGTGAAATGATTTTACCAATATGTTTTTGTTTGTTAGCAAAGTCTTTGTTGGTGTAGAACTTTCTCGCCAACTTTAATGCCTGGATGACGCTGACCTTGGGATCAGAGACTTGAGCAAAAAGCTCCGGCACACTCAGGTGCAACTTTTCTTTTCTCATTTCATCGAGACAGTCTTTATGCCAAGTGGCATAGATATTGGTTTCGATGCTGTCGACTGCGAAGATTCTTTCTTCAGGGATTTTGTTGTTTTGTTGAAGCTCTCCGTACAGCCATTTTTTTGCAATTGGCTGAAGCATCGACTGGAGAGTCTTTTCCTCAGGTGTTAATTTTCGTGTCATAATTTCATATTTTTAGTATTAATAATTTTTGTTCTCATAGTTCGTCATTTTAGGGTATTTTGGTGCCGATGGCAAGTTTTTTTTGTCTAAAATTTAATTTTTATAAAAAAAAATCCCCTTAAATCCAAAAGATTTAAGGGGATAAGTGTTTCTTTCTATTCCGCGATATATTTCTCGGCGGCGGTAATCAAGAGATTGAACGCCTTGAGGCGTTTCATCTTACGGGCGACCTGGGTATCGTGGTCACGGTCGTCTCGCATCTGGGCTAACTTGAGGCGAGTGACCTCTTTATCGCGTTGGGCTACAAAATAGGGCATCAGCGTCTTGATGAATGTTTTTTCAAAGCGAGAATCTATAACAAATTCTTCGCCTTCTCTCTCACCCATCAGACGGATAGCGTCCAACGGTACGAAATCGCCGTCTTCCCACAACAACCCCCAAAAGTGGTGGTCGTAGTAGTAGTCTTTTCCAAAAGGAAGAGATTGCCCTTTTATCCAGTCAACGCAAAATTTGTTGATTTTTTTTCTATTGTCTGGATAGCGGAGTCCTATAATCAGGAGCCTCGAAATCTTATCTGGGTAAATGGTGCAGTATTTCCGGATATAGTTTCCGAATTTTGTTCGGTCCTCCTCTGTTAGGTCCGCGATACTTGCATCTCGATTTGTTATGTAAGCAGTTACATTGCTTCGCAATTTGTCGAGAAAAACTTGGAGTTCTCCTTCAACAATTGAGCGAGGCCCCATTCTCATGAAATTCTCCTTTGGAGTACTTCGCAAGGCTAGTAAATCCTGCTCTTTTTTGCTTTGCTTGTTAATCCAAGCATTTGAGAAATACTCAAAGGCCTCTTTGGGTATTTCATTGGCTTTGAACCACTTATAAAGCTTTTCCAGTTTTTGTTGCAAACTCATACCTCTCAGAGCCAAATTTTGCTCTTGAGACAATTTTGGGTTTTTTGTACTCATAAAAATTTTAATTAATTATTTTATTAAACTTAAGAAAACTGTCGACAAGTATAACACAACTTTATCCTTTTTCAACCTTTTTTATTTTTTTTAAACTTTCAGGTGCTATATTACGTTTTAAATTGTGTAAGTTGACTGTAAAAGGGTTGGATAATGAAAAAACTTATAAAAATTTTGATCATTTGTGTCTTGCTTGGCGGAGCAGGTTGGTGGTTTTCGCAAAAAGACGCTAAAGAAGATGCTTATAAAACCCAAAAAATTATTAAGGGCGATATTACGCAGAAAATTACTGCCTCAGGCATTATTAACCCTATTTCTACCGTTAATATCGGTACCCAGGTTTCCGGTACCATTGCTGAGATCTTTGTTGACTACAATACCTTGGTAAAACAAGGCCAGCTCTTGGCGCAGATTGATCCCTCCCTTTTTCAGGCTACCGTTGACCAGCGCCGTGCCGCTCTCAATATTGCCAAAGCAGAGGTCGACGTGGTGAAAAATGATATCGTCTATTATAAGAAAAATCTGGACCGTATCAAAAAACTTAATAAATCTCAGTATACTGCCGATAAAGATTTGGAATCTGCCCAGAGAGATTATGACAACGCCATTGTTCAAAAAGCTTTGAAAGAGGCCCAGGTCTTGCAAGCAGAGGCCTCGCTCGAACAAGCGGAAATTGACTTGCGCTATACTAAGATTATCTCTCCGGTGGATGGAATTGTTGTCTCTAAAGAGGTGGAGGTTGGCCAAACCGTGGCGGCCAGTTTCCAAACCCCAACGTTGTTTAATGTGGCAGAAGATCTAACCAAAATGCAAATTGAGGCCTCGGTTGTTGAAGCTGATATTGCCAAGGTTAAAGAAGGCCAAACCGTGGAGTTCAGCGTTGATAGTTTTCCTGATGAAATCTTTTACGGTATTGTGACACAAGTGCGCAATAATCCAATCACAACCTCAAACGTGGTTACTTATGAGGTGATTATTGAAATTGATAACCGTGACCTTAAACTCAAGCCCGGTATGACCGCTAATGTTAATATCATCACAGCTGAAAAACAAGGTGTTTTGCTGGTGCCCAATAAGGCTCTCCGTTTCTATATTACCGATGAAAACGGCGAAACCAAACGCTATGCTGACAAAGGATTGTGGATTCTGAAAAATAACAAGCCCGAAAGAGTGACTATTTGGACAGGTGTCTCCGATGATGACTTTACGGAAGTGGAGGGCAAGAGCTTAGATGAAAATACTCAGGTTATTCTTGAAAGCGCGGAATCTGCCGCTAAGGCCAGAGAAATGAGATTGAGGATGCCCAGATAATGCCGCTGATTGAACTCGAAAATATTACCAAATCTTATCCTCTTGATGGATTTGATCTTAAAATTCTCAAAGGTATCAGCCTGACAATAGAAAATGGTGAGTTTGTCGCTATTATGGGACCTTCGGGTTCTGGTAAGTCTACGTTGATGAATATCTTGGGCTGTCTTGATAAGCCGACTTCCGGCAGATATAAACTCGATGGCCAAAGAGTGGATAAACTCTCTGCCGATGAATTGGCAGAAATCAGAAATAAAAAAATAGGCTTTGTCTTTCAGGGGTTTAATCTGCTCTCTCGAACATCTGCTCTTGAAAATGTGGAGCTCCCTATGGTTTATGCCAATGTGCCGGAAGCCCAAAGAAAAGAACGTGCCGAGGCTGCCTTGGCTAAAGTGGGGCTAAAAGAGCGAATGTACCACCAGCCCAACCAGCTCTCTGGCGGGCAGCAGCAACGTGTGGCTATCGCCCGCGCCGTGGTTAATGAGGCGCCAATCATTTTTGCTGATGAACCAACCGGAAACCTTGATACTAAAATGAGTATTGAAATTATGGATTTGTTCACCAAGCTCAACCAAGAACTCAAAAGAACAATTATTTTGGTTACTCACGAGGAAGATATTGCCCGCTACGCCGACAGAATTATCAAAATCGTCGATGGTGAGATTCATTCTGATGAGAGGGTGGTAAAATGATTGATTTTAAAACCATATTCAGCATCGCTATCAGAGCTATCAGAGCCAATAAAATGCGCTCCATTTTAACCAGTCTCGGTATCATCATCGGAGTGGCCGCCGTGATTGTGATGCTCTCTATCGGCCACGGAGCGCAGGTTTCTATCCAAAACGAGATGAAAACCATGGGCTCAAACCTTATCATCATTCGCTCCGGTGTGGCGACTTCCAGCGGAGCTCGCGGCGGACATGGTTCTCAGCCGACAATGAAGGCCAGCGACGGTGATGCCATCCAGGAAAAAATCAGCAAAATTCGTCTGGCGGCTCCGGTCTTGGAGGAGACAACCCAAATCGTCTATGGAAACGCTAACTGGTCTACCGGCGTGACCGGAACAGACAGTCGAATGTTTGAAATTAAGGAGTGGGATTTGGCCTATGGGCGAATGTTTTCTCCGGCCGATGTTAAAAACTCCAATAAAGTTGCCATTTTGGGCCAGACTGTGGTGAATGGACTCTTTGGCGATGTCGATCCCTTGGGCAAAACTATCCGCATTAAAGGTATGCCGTTCCAGGTTATCGGGGTGTTGGTGGCCAGAGGGCAGAGCGGTATGGGTATGGACCAAGATGACGTGGTCTATATTCCTATTACTACCGCCCAGAAAAAAGTGATGGGTATCAGTTTTCCTGACCAAGTCAAATTTATTATGTTGCAAGCTGTTGATGCCGAGAGCACCTACACCGCGCAGGAGGAAATCACTCAGCTTTTGCGCCAGCGCCACAATCTGGGCGCTAATAAAGAGGATGACTTTGTTATCCGCAACCTGACCCAGATGATGGAAATGATGGAAAATTCAACTAAAATCATGACAATTTTGCTTGGCGCCATTGCCTCTATCTCTCTTTTGGTCGGCGGTATCGGTATCATGAACATTATGCTGGTTTCAGTAACCGAGAGAACCAGAGAAATTGGAATCAGAATGGCAATAGGGGCCAAGGCGTGGGATATTCGTTGGCAATTTTTGATGGAATCTCTCGTGCTCTCTCTTATTGGCGGATTGGTCGGAGTGATTATCGGTTTGGCCGGTTCTCAGATGGTGAGTATGTTTACCTCGCTTTCGGCAAAGGTCTCGCTTCTTTATGTCTTGCTGCCGTTTTCTTTTGCCGGTTTGGTTGGCCTATTCTTTGGCTTTTATCCGGCTTATAAGGCCTCGCTTCTGAACCCGATTAATGCCTTGCGCTATGAATAAGCTGTCTTTATTTATGCTCTTGCAAAAAACGGTCTGCCTCCAAGGCGGCAACGCAACCTGAGCCGGCGGCGACAATGGCTTGTCTGAATTCCGGATTTTTGACATCGCCGGCGGCAAAAACACCGGCAATGTTGGTGCGACTGCTACCCGGGCGGCAGGCAATATAGCCCTCTTTGGTGAGCTCTATTTGGCCTTCGAAAATTTCGGTATTGGGATGGTGGCCAATAGCCACAAAGACACCGTCTACCTTAATTTCTTTTGTTTGGTCGGTCTTGACGTTTTTGAGCTTTAGTCCAGTGACGGAAAGCGGATTCTCGGTGCCTAAAACTTCTTCAACAACAGAATCCCATTCAACTTGTATCTTTTTGTTTTTGCTCAGTCTTTCTTGCATGGCTTTGTCTGCCCTTAGGGCATCGCGTCGATGAATGAGTGTTACACTATGGGCAAAGTTGGTTAAATACAGAGCTTCCTCTACTGCCGTGTTGCCGCCACCGATAACGGCAACGTTTTTGTTGCGATAAAAGAAACCATCACAGGTGGCACAGCCCGAGACGCCAAAACCCCTAAACTTTTTCTCACTTTCCAGTCCCAGCCAACGAGCAGAAGCTCCGGTACAGATGATTACCGTTTCTCCGCAAAATTGGTGGTGGTTTTCTGAACTGCAGATAAAGGGACGATGTTTGAAATCTACCTCAACAATCTTGTCATCAACAATCTCGACTCCCAAATTTTCTGCTTGTTTGCGCATTTGCATCATTAACTCGGGGCCGGAAATGGCTTCGGGAAAGCCCGGAAAATTTTCAACCTCTGTGGTGATTGTCAGCTGGCCGCCGATTTGCTCGCCGGAGACCAAAATTGGTTTTAGGCCGGCGCGAGCCGCATATATTCCGGCCGTGTAGCCTGCCGGGCCAGAACCAATGATTAATACAGGGGTTTTATATTCAGCCATGATGAAATACTCCAAGAATTTTTTGCTCACAAAAAACCACCCCGAAAGGGTGGTTTCTTATATAACTTAAATATATTTAATTTCAAGAATCTCAAAAGATTTGCGGCCGCCGGGAGCCATATAATTGGCCGAATCTCC
>CALXVX010000075.1 GCA_944392215.1 uncultured Alphaproteobacteria bacterium
ACCATCTGCCTTGATCCGCAAAGAGGCTATTGCGAAAAATCAAGCATTACCAAAAACACCGATGTTCCGGTTTTTGACGAGTATTTGGTAAAGCTTGGCATTTTGTGGCGGTGGTTAAAACGCAACGGCATGGACTATGCGGAAGAATATGTCGAGTACGAGCGAGAGCTAAAGAAAAAATTTGCCACCTCTTTGGCCATCAAAGATATAGAGTTGTCAAAAAGCCTGGCAGATTTGACAGATATGGGAGTTATCATCAATGTCAAACCAACCGATAAATAGAGGCAACAAGTCAATAAACTATACCTTGCCGGCCCCCGTTGGCGGACTAAACGTCAGGGATAGTTTGGATCTCATGCCTCAAACCGATGCTATTGTTTTGGATAATTATATTCCCGAGGATACCAAATTGTCTTTGCGCAAAGGTTATAGCGCCTATGCCAAAACGCAAACCAGATTTTTAACTTTGGCATCTTATAAAAAATATAACGAGCCAAGGTTTATTGGCATATCGGCAGGCAAAGCATATAACTTGTCATCTAAATTAAATATTAAAACGTATGACAATGTTTCGTTTTTGGAAAACCGTTGCCAAACCGTGCAATATAAAGATCACCTGTTTTTTATGAACGGGGTTGATACGCCAAAAGTATTTTATGTCGATGATAACGGCGATGATATTTTTGAAGACTGGAGTTTTAGCGGCGATGGTTTAACCGGAGCCAAGATAATCTCAGGCACCGTATCCAAGCAATTTTTGTGGTTTGTCGAAAAAGGCACAACCAAAGTTTGGTATGCCAAAGAGGCCGGCAATATCTCGGGCGAGCTATATTCGTTTGACCTGGGCCAGGTTGCAAGATTCGGCGGCCATATTATGGCGGTTTGTTGCTGGACCCAAGACGGCGGCCAAGGAATAGATGATTTAACCGTGTTTATCACTTCCGAGGGCGAGGCTTTGGTCTATTCCGGCAGCAACCCCAATTCGGCAAATGGTTGGGAGCTCAAAGGCTCTTATAAACTTTCGCGCCCCATAGGGTATAGATGTGCGTTTCAATATCAAGGCGATATTGTCTTGCTTACCGAGGAAGGATATTTGTCCTTGTCCAAGGTTCTGCCGTTAAGCCAAGCCGGCAGTATTTCAACCGCCTTTTCCGACAAGATAAGAGGTTTGGTCTTAGAGCGAATAACCAACAACAAGAATAAAGAGGGCTGGCAGGGTATAATTTATCCCAAAGGCGGCTATTGCCTGTTTAATGTACCGGTTTCACGCAACTTTGAGCAACACGTGATTAATCTAAATACCGGTGCTTGGTGCAGATTTACCGGCATCAAATCCTATTGTTGGGAGTTGTTCGAGGGCAAGCTTTATTTTGGGTCTGATTATGGGGTTTATTTGTTTGATGACGGCTATTCCGACGCCGGAAACCATATCTATGGCGAGGTGCAACAGGCATTTAGCAATTTGGGCAGCAATAATTTGAAAAAAATTGAGCTCCTAAACCCACGCACCAAGTCATCTCTGCGCTATGCCTTGGTAATTTATACCAATATGGATTTTGAAGAGCGCCAAGCCTCATTCGCCGAGAACGTCGGCAACACCGGCATTACCAAGTGGAACGAGGCCAAATGGTCCAGCCTAAAAAATCCGATCGGCACCAAATGGCAAACCCTCAAAGGAACTATCCGCTCCCAATGGATTGCCAACTCGGCCACCGGATTTAAGGCCTCTATAGTGTTTAAAACCAAAACCAGAGGCAATTTAATAGAGTGGTACGATACGGGGGTGCGCTATGAGCAAGCCAGCGGAATTTTGTAAAATTATCTTGGACAAAGATGGTCATATCACTCAAGCCATATGCCAAGGCCTAAAGTTTGATACCAAATGGCTCAAAGGAGCTCATCAAACCCTTGGCTTTATGCAAGGTGATAAATTATTGGGCGGGTTAATTTATCATGATATTCGCCCGCATCAAGATTTGTGGTGGACAATTTATACCAATGACAAACATTGGTGTTCTCGCCGCATTTTAAAGGCGGTGTTTGGTCTGGCGTTTGATTATTTTAAGGTCAAACGCATCAATCTTTTGGTCAACACCGATAATTACGATTGTATCAATCTGGTCGAAAGGCTTGGATTTATACGCGAAGGTCGGCTCCGTCATTATAGAGAAGACGGAGCCAATTGTTATATTTATGGAATGTTAAACAACGAAAACAAATGGAAAGGAAACAACAATGAGTAAAGCAATCGGAAGTGTGTTTGGGGCAGGCGGTCAAGCCTCGACCTCAATGTACGGATCAGAAAACGAAATTTTGAAATATCTCAATAATTATGACACCACCAATTATGATAACACGCTAAAAAATTTGGTCTCCTATGCGGCCAATGCCTCCAATCAGCTAAGCAACATGGGTGATTATAATTTTAGTGTCGACGGTTCTGATGCTGCCCGCCAAAGAGCCGAGCAGGCAACCTATCAGTCGTATTTGGACAAACTTCAACCCCAGTTTGCCAACCAAACCTCGGATTTGCAAACCTCACTTGCCAACAAAGGCATATCCATTGGTTCCGAGGCTTATTCTCGCGCCATGAGCGATTTGCAAGACAGCCAAAATTCGGCACTCAATCAGGCTGCCTATCAGGCAACCTTGGCCGGACAAAATGCTTTTTCCAACAGCCTCTCTGACGATCTAAGGTCGGCAGGTTTTAGTAATGCGGCGCAAACAAGCTATATCAATCAACTGTTGCAGGCGCTGCAAAATTCATATTCCGGCTATGATATTGCCATGGACAAATATAAGGTTCAATATGGCGCCGATGATCGTATCGCCAACAACCGCGCAAATAATGCTCAATCAGCCCAAAACTTTGGCAATAATATTCTTAATTCAGCTATATCATCTGGTATTACGGCAGCCTTTTCAGATGCTAGGCTCAAAGAAAACATCAAACCGGTCGGCAGATTAGACAACGGTTTGACGGTATATTTGTTTAATTTCAAAGGCAGTAATGTCCCGCAAATCGGTCTTGTTGCCCAAGAGGTTATCAAACAAAAGCCCGAGGCCGTGGTAGAAGATACTGACGGCTATTTGTCGGTAAGATACGATATAGCTTGCCAATAAAATCATGAAGAACCGTCTTTTAGGCGGTTCTTTTTTTATGTTCACAAATAAAGGAGAAAAATACATGCCATTTGATAGTGAAGGGATGTTTTCCCGCCTTCATAACTGGGAAGACGATCGGATTAACGATATTGATATCGTAACCGATCACATGGACGAAGAAGACGACAATTTTGCCGAAGGTCTAAGCCAATGTTTCTTAAAAAACGGCAACTCGCAGATGGAAGGCAATTTTAATGCCGGCAATTTCAAATTGATGAATGTTGCCGACGGCGCCTTGCCCAGTGATGCGGTCAATCGTTCGCAACTGGATAATATTACCTCAGAAAACTCGTCTCTTTTGAAAGAGGTGATGAATACTTTGTTTAAGGTTGGCGATATCAAAGCCTCGACCATAGCCGAGAATCATGACAACTGGTTGTTGTGTGATGGCCAAGCAGTTTCGCGTAGCGATTATGCCGACTTGTTTGCCTTGATTGGTGACAGTTTTGGCGAAGGCAACGGAGTAACCACGTTTAATGTGCCGGATTATCGTGGCAAATTTTTGCGCGGCCTTGGCGGTGATTCGGAAGATGATATTTATACCACCCAAGAAGAAAGCCTGCCCGATATCGAAGCCAAGCTTACGTCCCTTGGTGATGGTTCCAACGGTACTTTCTATACTGCCGATGGGGCCTTTGGTGATTTGGCATCGCCAACCAGCTATACTCATGGCGGCGGAAGCTCGGCTCGTGCGGCCACCATGTATAACAGTGTAACTTTTAAGGCCTCAAGAGATTCGGAAATCTACGGGGCATCAGAGCATGTAACCCCCATCAACCAAGCAGTTAATTTCTTTATCAAAGCCAAAAAGGAGGAATAGAATATGGTAGGAAGAATTTTGCCTCAGATGATTGAGGTGCGTCAAGGTGATAGTTTTACCATTCCGTTGCAGTTTAAGGGGCGTGACGGGTTTATCGATATCACCGGATCAGAGCTGAAAATGGAAGTAAGAAATAGCATCGACAACAAAATAATCTTGAGCAAAAAAGGTGTTGTTGATGATGGCATCAAAGGCAAAGCGCATTTAACGATAAGCCCGGCAGATACCAAAAATTTGTCTTATCAGGGCGATTATATTACCGATATTCAAATCACTTTTGCCAATGGTGAAGTGCATACCATCTATCCCGCTGATGTATCAAAAGTTGCCTCTTTTGTGGTCAGCCAAAATGTAACGGAGTAAGTGATATGGAAAATACAATAATCTTAAATAGTGGGCAGAAGATAGAGGTGTTGTTTCAAGATGAAGTAAGCCTCGATATCGACTGTGCTTTGCGCTATATTGTGTCTGGCGAACAAGAGCTTGATTTGTATCTCAAA
>CALXVX010000076.1 GCA_944392215.1 uncultured Alphaproteobacteria bacterium
CCCCAGATGTCAATAAATCTGATGCAGACTTTTCGGTGGAGGATGGAAATATCCGCTATGGTCTGGCGGCAATTAAAAGTGTCGGCGCCGCCAACATGGAAGCTATTGAAAAAGAGCGCAAGGCTCATGGACCTTTCAAAAGCATTTCTGATTTCATACACCGTATCGATGCCAAGCAAATCAACCGCCGCCAGTTGGAACAGCTTATTAAAGCCGGCGCCTTTGACAGTATTGATAAAAACCGCGGTAAACTTTTTGCAAATATTGATACCATTATCTCGCACATAGCCTCGGCTACGGAGCTCAAAACAAGTGCCCAATCATCTCTCTTTGGCACAGAGGAGCTGCAATCTGCCGTGAAGCTCACCGAAAAACCGGATTGGCCCGAACTGGAACGTTTGCAGCTGGAGGCTGAAGCCATCGGCTTTTATCTTTCCGCACACCCGCTTGATAGCTATGCTCAAGGAATGGAGCGCCTAGGTGTAAAAAAATGTAGTGAAGTTTTCCAAGGGATTAGAGTTGGCGATAATATCCGCGCCAAGTTGGCCGGGTGTGTTAACTCTTTTCAAAAGAGAATCTCTAAAAACGGCAATAAATATGCCTTTTTGGAAATATCTGACGGCAGCAGCAATTTTGAAGGCCTACTTTTTTCTGAGGGTTTGGCTCGCTACGAGGATGTCATTAAATCCGGACAGCCTCTGTTGGTGAGCGTCACCATTGACAAGCAGGAAGAAGAAGGCCGCCCACGGGTCATGATTAACCATGTGGAAACTCTTGATAAAGCCATTGCCGAGGTGGCAAACGGCCTGGAAATCAGCTTATCTGATGTTTCTGCCGTAACACCTTTGCGACAAATTTTGAGCAAGGATAGAAACGGCAAAAATAAAATATATATCAAACCTGATAATGATAATTGGGATATTCGGATTGAACTTGCCGGAGGCTACGCCCTTTTTGGCGATGTGCTCTCGCAAATTCGTAATCTTCCCGGAATCTCTATGGTAAAGGAAATCTGATTATGACTGAAACTAAATCTTTTCTTTCCAAAATGTTTGGACCTTCTGAACCTGAAGAAGGAACCGTTCGTTTTCCCTGGAGCAGAATTGTCTTTGGTCCTTATTTTATTTTCATGAATCATTTTAGAGAATTTTTCTTTACGGCCGCTTTTTATGCTTTGCTCATGAGTGTCGTTTATATTTTGGGCGGGCAATCTATGTTTTGTGCCTCGAGTTCGCTGGAACAAAATTTGTTTTGCTCAAATATCATATATCTTTATGTCGGAATCCGCCTAGTGGTTTTGTTGATTGTGGCGGCCTTTTGTATCCGTTATTTTCAGGCTGTGTGGCTCCAAAAAGATATTTCTTGGCAACTTATCTTAAAGCCTCAGAAAAAAGACTTCAGTTCCTTTATTGCTTTTGTTATCTTTATTTTGCTTAATGCTATCTCCGGCTTATCTTGGTATAAATTGATGGTGCGTGTTCCTAACCCTGATTGGCGAATTGAGCTCGCTTATTTTGCCGTTGTGGCTTTGGGCTTTTTAGTACCGTTTATATTGCTGCGATTTTACAGTATTTTTGCCTTAATTTGGAGCGGGGAAAAAATCCCCTCTCTGTGGCAGACGTGGCTAAAAACCAGAGGAAATGCTTTGCGGCTTATTTTTAGCCTTACGTTGTGGTTTTTCTTATTCATCTTTTCTTTATCGGCGGTTTCTGCCAACTTTACTATTGCCGCGCAGGATAATTCGTTTTATATTATTTTGGTCGGTGAATACGTATTCAACTTTGTGGTCTTGATCTTGATGAGCTTCTTTGTCAATTTCTGTGGGCTGCAAAATCTTTTCTTAACTGAAGGAAATGAAAATGAAAGAACAGAAAACAATTAACCTCCCCTTTGTGTAAACCCTCAGTCGCAGCTTTATGTATACGCTCTGCAACTGGGAACTGTATTTAAGGGTTGTTGTTGTTGGCGTCATTGCCGTTTTGTGGGAGATGTTTAACGGATTTCCTGTTTTATGCTCTTTTAGCAATGAGGAATGTGTTGGCGGTGCGGCTCAATCTATCTCGAGCTTGCTCATTTTGCTGATTTCTGTCGGCATCATCGTTAATTATTGCAGAGCAATTGTCTTAAAAGCTCCGGTGGATTTTCGCTCCGGCGGATTTTTTAGAAGGGTTTTGCTTTATGTCTTGGCGAGCTTTCTGCTGATGCTGGCAATTGTGGTTCCTTTTGTTTTAGCTACCTTACTTTATGGTATGATTCTGGGGCTTTTTGGTATTAACGCGGATGTCGGCAACATAACTTATCTGTTCTCCGTTGTGGTGTTGGTGGCATGGTGTATTTGTTTGGCGCCAATCTTCCTAGTATTTGCAGCCATCACTGTTGATGATAAAAGCATGACCGTTAAGCAGGCTTATGCCCTCTGCAAAGGTAACTTTAATAAAATCTTTTGGGGACAAACTTTGCTGATGATCCCGGTGGCCGTGGTTGTTTACCTCTTGGCACTTTTGTATCAGGCAATGGGTGTTGAAAGCTATGTAGTCAAATTCATATTTATGGTTTTGGCTCTTGCTTTATCTTTCTTAGATTCATGCTTTAAGGCATCTTTCTTTGCCCATATTTATCAATACTTTACTTTCTACAAAGATAAGTAATTCCTAAAAAAAAAGCCCGCCGATTGGCGGGCTTTTTTTTGTTTATTCCTCAGGATGGGGGATTTCTTTAAAACCAAGCTCTTGGCCGTTGTTAGTTACCAAAACCAGGTTGGAGCCATCCATCTTGTAGCTCACTATCCTAGGCAGAATTTGCAGGTAATTCTGCTCTGCCTCCATCTGGTCTTCAGGTCCCATCATCATGGTGACCCCGGCCGGGCCAAACTTTATCTTATTACCCTCCAACTCATAATTGCCAAAATAACGATTAACAACCGAGCCATAATAACGGTTCTCATCTTGGGCAAACTCCAAAATAACCTTAGCATTATTTTGAGCCTCTAAAAGCTGATAGCTCTTGCCCTTGAAAGCGGGC
>CALXVX010000077.1 GCA_944392215.1 uncultured Alphaproteobacteria bacterium
AAAAATATATCATAAATAGTCTTCAATATTTTCGATTTAAAAAAGGTTGAAATTTTTGTATTTTCTGCCAGATAATTATTACATCATCATAGCAAAAAGTTCGAATATCATTGCATCGTTCGCCCCATAATAAAGAGGCCTCCGTTCAAGGAGGCTTTTTTGTGTTTAAAGCTGAGATTCTTATAGGGCGGATACAGATTTGCTTTTTTTTGAAAAAAAGCAAATCTGCATGAGACTATTCTTGCTCGTAAGCTTTTTGAGTTTTTGGGGCAAAAGCTCAAAAAGACTAACTTGCTTCGGTCACCGCTATGTAACGTTTGCTCAGGCTCTCATTGCCAGTCGGGCGCTTCGCAAACTAACAAACGCGTAACTTACAGCCAAAAAAATTGTCATTTTCTTGACTTAAGCATAATCCGCCCCATAATAAAGAGGCCTCCGTTCAAGGAGGCTTTTTTGTGTTTAAATCTTGGTGTTTTTGATTTTGGGTGTTGACTTTTTGTGCCTTTTGTTTTGATATGAAAGCAAGTTTATTTATAGGTGGACTGATGAAGAAAATATGGAAAATTAGCGCGCTGATTATTGTTTTGGCTTTAGTTGGTGCAGGTGTGGCTCTTTATTATTTTAATAAGCCGACACCTGAGCCTTTGATGCAGGAAGGACAACCTTTTGATTTTGAAATGGTTCGAGCAAAGGCCAGAGGATTGGCTGCCAGTCCCTATATGCCGCAAAAAGTATCTTTGCCCGAAGAAGTTGCTAAGCTTGATTATGATCAGCATCGGGATGTCCGTTTCGTGAGAGATAAGGGGCCTTGGTTTGACCAACAACTGCCATTTGAAATCCAGCTTTTCCATCTGGGGTCTATCTTTACTTCTCCGGTTAAGATTAATGAAATTAAAAATGGGCGGGTTAAACCTCTGAATTATTCAGCTTCTTATTTCGATTTTGGTAAAAATCGGGTGCATCCGGATAAATGGGGTGATGTAGGTTTTGCCGGTTTCAGGCTGCACTATCCGCTTAATACTTCAAAATATATGGATGAGCTGGTTTCTTTTTTGGGTGCCAGTTATTTTCGTGCGCTTGGAAAAGGACAGAAATATGGACTTTCAGCCCGAGGTTTGGCTATTGATACCGCTGTGCAAACCGGTGAGGAGTTTCCCGTGTTTGAGGAGTTTTGGGTCGAAAAACCAAAACCTGGTGCCGCCGAAATTAAGGTCTATGCTCTGCTCAACAGCAAAAGTGTGACCGGTGCTTACAGCTTTACTATACAACCGGGGTTATCCACAACCATGGATGTTGACGTAACCCTCTATCCCAGAGAAAATATCAACAAGTTGGGAATCGCTCCTTTGACCTCTATGTTCCTATTTGGTGAAAACAGCAAAAACAAGTTTGATGACCATCGTATGGAGGTTCATGACAGTGATGGTTTATTGGTTTGGAACGGTAATGATGAGTGGCTTTGGCGTCCGCTTGATAACTCAAAGTATTTGCGCATAAGCTCTTTTGAGGACAATAATCCCCATGGGTTCGGGTTGCTGCAGAGGGACCGCAAGCCTGAACATTATCTTGATTTTGAGGCTATGTATGAACAACGGCCGAGTTTGTGGGTGGAACCCCTTGAAAACTGGGGAAAGGGAGTGGTCCAATTGGTGGAAATTCCCTCAATTCAGGAGATCCACGATAATATCGTTGCTTTTTGGATACCTGACCAAAAAATTGAGGCAGGGAAAGAATATCATTTCTCTTACAGTCTGCATTGGACCGGAGATGCTCCGATTGAGAGCAATTTGGCCAAAGTTACCGCTACTTATACAGGAATCGGCGGGGTTTCCGGGATGTTGAATGTTGACAAACGCAAGTTTGTTATCGATTTTTCTGCGCCCAAAATTAAGGAGCTAAATTGGGAACAAGAAATTAAAGACGGCAAAATTACGGCGGATATTTCTATCTCCGAGGGAAAATTCTTGGGCTCTCATCTGATGTTTAATCCGGTGACAAAAGCGCCGACTTTGTATATGGATTTTCGCCCCAATGGCAAAACCGCCGAGATCAGAGCCGTGTTGAGAAGAGAGGGAAAAGTTGTTTCCGAGGTTTGGAGTTATCAATGGCTGCCATAAAAATTCAGAGCTTGAATGATATTGTTTCCGCTTATCTGAAAACAATTAATGTTTCAGAGGCCTTGGTGCCGGAATGGGCCGCCAAAGCTGAGCAAGAGGGGGATGTTGTCGCGTCTTTGGATAGGTTGCTTTTGCCGGCGGCTGAACAGCTCTATCCCGAAAAAAAATTTGATAAATCACAGAAAATTTCAGGTTTTAAGCTTTCTTGGCTTTCCTTTGGGAGCTCTGAACTACATCCCGAGCAAAAACTTGAGCCTGAATTTTTGGCCCAACTCAAGGAAAATCGTTTTGACCCGGCTCCTGGATATAAAATACAAAAAATGATTCCGCAACCTCTGGAAATGCCGAGCCTGCATTGGTCTAACAGAAAGGGCTGACGGTGACATCATGAGCCATGAATTGATTAATCCCAAACGTATTTTTATGAGAAGGCTGAAAGTTTTCGGTTTGACCGGTTTGTCGACCTTGCTTGCCACGCTTAAATGGGTTTCGGTGATCCCGACCGATTCAGAGCTTGTTACCAAATTTTTGATGGTGTTGCTGTTTGTTTTGACCTTTGGCTGGATTGCTTTGTTTTTCTGGTCGAGCTTGTTTGGTTTTTTTGAGCTGATGAGAAAGGCTAAAGTTCCCGGTATCAGATGGGTGCCGGCAGATACGCCGCTGACTTCCAAAACAGCTGTCTTGATGCCGGTTTATAATGAACAGCCAACCTTTGTAATGGCCAATCTTTTGTCCATGGCTCAGGATTTGGCTAAAACCGGACAGGGTAAGGCGTTTGATATCTTTATCTTGAGCGATACAACCAATCCGAAATTTTGGGTGGCAGAAGAAAAAATGTGGCTAGAGGCGCAAAAGCTCTTGCCGCCGGAGATTAAGTTGTATTACCGTCGCCGTGCCAAAAATGTGGCCAGAAAAAGTGGTAATATTGAAGATTTTTGCAATCGCTGGGGGGCTGAATATGACTATATGATTGTGTTGGATGCAGACAGTTTGTTGGCCGGCAAAACAATGGTCAAAATGGTGCAGCTGATGCAGGCTAACGAGCATACGGGAATTATTCAGGCACCGCCGCAATGCATTAACAAAAAATCTTGGTTTGCCAGAATGCAACAGTTTGCCGGTAAGGTCTATGGACCAATTGTTTCGGCCGGTTTGGCCTATTGGCAGGTGGGTGACAGCAACTATTGGGGGCATAATGCCATTATTCGGGTTAAGGCTTTTATGCAGTGTTGCGGGTTGCCGGTGTTGAAGGGACGCAAGCCTTTTGGCGGACATATTTTGAGCCATGATTTTGTGGAGGCTGCGCTTATCAGCCGCGGAGGATGGTCTGCCTGGTTGTTGCCGGAGCTCAAAGGCAGCTATGAGGAATGTCCGCCGACCATGATTGATTTTGCCATCCGCGACAGGCGCTGGTGCCAGGGAAATATGCAGCATATGAAAGTCTTGGTATCTAAAGGTCTGCATCCGGTTTCTCGTATACATTTTATCATCGGTATCATGTCTTATCTGTCTTCTCCTTTGTGGCTTTCTTTTTTGTTGGTGGGTTTGGCCATTGCTTTGGGCAGAGAGTTCTTTCCGCCGGTTTATTTCAGCGAAACCAGAAGCTTGTTTCCTGATTGGCCGATTTTTGACAAGGTTGGTACTATCTCTTTGTTTATCATTTCCATGG
The DNA here is from genome assembly GCA_944392215.1 of uncultured Alphaproteobacteria bacterium. Taxonomy (GTDB): domain Bacteria; phylum Pseudomonadota; class Alphaproteobacteria; order RF32; family CAG-239; genus CAZU01. Next base: position 3,787 of record CALXVX010000077.1, read on the forward strand.
TGATGTTGGTGCTGCCAAAATTTATGGGCCTTATTATCTATTATCGGCAAGAGAAAAGAGCCAGCAAAGGAGCTCTCAAATCAACCTTGCTTGAGATTGTTTGCAGTGCTTTAACCGCTCCGATTATGATGATGTTTCAGAGCAAGTTTGTTTGGGATATTTTTGCAGGCAAAGATTCCGGGTGGAATACGCAAAACCGTGATGATGCCGCAACCTCTTTTAAAACCGCTTTTTCTCGTCATATTTGGCACACTATCTTGGGTGTTGTCACCACTTTGGTGGTGTGGTTTTATGCTCATGAGCTGTTTTGGTGGATGTTGCCAATCACACTTGGGCTGATGCTCTCTATTCCTATCTCTATGCTGACTTCTCAGGAGAGTGTCGGAAAATGGTTTTTGCGGCACGGTTGGTTTGTTATTCCAGAAGAAGTCAGAGAACCAAAATTGGTTGCCGATGCCAGACGCTTTTTAATTAAGCTTTCCTCGCAAACTTCTGAAGCCGGGGTCTTGGATGTGGTTAAAGATAAAAAATTGCAGGCCACGCATTTGTTGATGCTGCCTATCAACGGGCCGGCGCCTGAAGTAGCCGCTAAGGTTTTGGAAAACGCACAGATAAAACTAGACAGCTTTATCAATCACGGGGTGATGCCTGATTTTGAGAAAGATGAGGAAATTGCACTCCTTTATACGCCGAAAATCTTGCAGGAGGCTCAGCTCGCTCTAGAGCTTAATGCTTTGTAGGGCCTCAACAATCGGGATATCTGCCGGAGCAAAAGTGTAGCTCTTGAGCTCACCGGGAGCTGCCCAGGCAATGGCTTCGTGCTCGTTTGATGATATTTCTTTGTCTTGGGCCAAGCTGGCAAAATAGCAGTTAATATCTATATGGCCAAACTCATAGTCGTAAGATGATTTCATGAAAAAATTGCCAATGGTGGCATCTATTCCCAACTCCTCGTTTAATTCTCGGTGTAGCGTTTGGGGCAGGGTTTCTCCTTTTTCTTGTTTGCCGCCTGGAAATTCCCAGTGATGGGCCAGGGACTTGCCCTCGGGGCGCTTGGCGATAAAAATTTTTCCATTTCTGATGATGATGGCGGCAGCTACGGTTGTCATGTTTTTGATTCCCTATTTTCTTAAAATATTTGAAAGCCATTTTAAGAGGGCTTGCAAAAGAGTCAATATCTATTAAAATAACTGCAAAATGATTTGAAAGGGAGCAATGGTGATGAGAGTTTTTTTTGTGTTTTCCTTAATAGCAATTTGTTTTTCTTCTTTGGCTTTGGCACAGGAAGAAGCTTCCGTTTCAGAGCAAGCCTCGGCTGCGGCCGAAAATGAGGCAGAGCCAGAGGAAATTTTAACTCAAAAGGAAAAAGATATTTTAAGAAAACAAGAACAAGTTGCCAAAGAGCGTTCTGAAGTTACCTCGCGCTTTACCCGCAAGGCAATCGAGCGGGCGGAGGAGAGGGAAAAGAGAGAGCTTGAACGCCAACAAGAACGAGAGGAAAGCGCTTCTCGTTTCCAGAAAGAAGCCATGGAGGAGGATGCTCGCAAAGTGGCTGAAGAAAAAGGTTTAATTGCCGCTGATCCATCAGAAAAATCCCGTTTTACTCTCAAGGCAGAGCAAAGAGCGGCTGAGCGTGCTCGCAAGGAGCAGGAAAAACTCGACCGCCGTCAGCGACGGAGGCTCAATCGCCGCCAGGTAACGGCCTGGAGCGATTAGCAAGCTGTAACCCACGCGGCTCCCTTTGGTCGGCGCGCTAATCGGCGGTGCCTTAACCAAACAAATACTGCCCTTCCAAACAAATTAATTGCAGTGCGAACGCGCACTCCGATAACTCCGCAGTAATCCGCTCAACTCACGATGTTCGTTTCGCTGACATCCGTGCCTTAACCAAACAAATACTGCCCTCTTGCATAAATTAATTGCATTTTAATCTTTCTGCTCTAATATCACCACTGCAGGCGCGAGTTGCGTCTGTGGAGTATAACGGCTCCTTACGAGAAAAAAGAACAACTCCTTTTATGGGGAGCCGGGGGTATAAGGCTATGCACGAAGAACCCGGACTGTTCTCGTACAGTCGTTAACTCCCCGCCTTTTTTTCTTAAAAGGCGGTTTCTTTTTAATAAGAAATTTAGGAGTTTGAAACGATGAATAATTTTTCTTTTATATTGCGAAATCAAATCGCCTCACAGCTTAGGCAATTGAGGTTTGATAAAAATTTATCTATCAGCAACATTGCCTGCGACTGTGATTTATCCGTTGCCAACATCGATGCCATTGAGCGTGGAGAAGCTCTCTCTTTTAAGAAATATTTCCGCCTCATCAGATACTATGGCAAAAAAATCTATATCCAACTAACAGACTAAAAACAAGGCCTCGTTTCAACGAGGCTTTTTCGTTGTTTTTAAAAGAAAAATCTGCGGATATTAATCTTTTTTTGATATTTTTGGCTTATCCTTTTTAGGATTTTGGGCTTATTTATACTTAAGGAGCATAATTAAATGAAGTCTAAGAAAGATATGGCCGGAAAGGATATTTTGGAAGCCGGCGTTAAGACTGTTGATGATTTGAATGTGGCCATTGACCGGGTGAAAACCGCTCAGGAAGTCTTGGCAACTTATTCTCAGGAACAAGTTGATAAGATTTTTGAGGCTATGGCTCTGGCTGCCAATGATGCACGTATCCCATTGGCCAAAATGGCGGTGGAAGAAACAGGCATGGGCGTGGTTGAAGATAAGGTTATTAAAAACCACTTCGCCGCTGAGGAAATTTATAATAAATATCGTAATGTTAAGACCTGCGGTGTTATCGAGCGTGATGATACCAACGGCTATATCAAAGTGGCAGAGCCTATCGGCGTGATTGCCGGTGTTATCCCTACCACCAATCCGACTTCTACGGTTATATTCAAAAGCTTAATCGCTCTCAAAACCAGAAACGGTATTATCTTTTCTCCGCATCCGAGAGCTAAAAAATGCACGATTGCGGCGGCAAAATTAATGCTCGATGCCGCTGTGAAGGCAGGCGCTCCGGCCAATATTATCGGCTGGATTGATGAGCCTTCCATTGAAACCACTCAACACCTTATGAGCCATGAGGGAATCGCCTTGATCTTGGCTACCGGCGGCCCGGGAATGGTTAAGGCTGCTTATAGCTCCGGCAAACCGGCTTTGGGCGTTGGACCCGGCAATACTCCGGCCATTATTGATGAAACTGCCGATATTAAAATGGCAGTTAGCTCCATTTTGATGAGTAAAACTTTTGATAACGGTATGATTTGTGCTTCTGAGCAATCCGTCATTGTTCATAAAGATGTTTATGACGAGGTCAAGAAAGAATTTGCTTATCGTGGCGCTTATATCTTAAGTGCTAGGGAAAAAGAAAAAGTGGCCAAAACCGTCATCCAAAACGGAAAGGTGAACTCGGCTATTGTGGGCCAGCCCGCTTATAAAATCGCCGCTTTGGCCGGTGTCAAGGTGCCGCAGGAAACCAAGATTTTGATTGGCGAGGTTTCAAAAATCGGGCCAGAGGAAGAATTTTCTTATGAAAAACTCTCTCCCGTTCTGGCTATGTATAAGGCTAAAAGTTTTGAAGATGCCGTTTCTGATGCCGCAGAGCTTATTCATTTCGCCGGCAGAGGTCATACCTCCGTTCTTTATACGGCCGAGCATAACCAAGATCGAATAGCTCATTTCAGCGATCAGCTTGATACCGGGCGTATCTTGATAAATACTCCGGCTGCACAAGGCGGAATCGGCGATTTGTATAACTTTAGACTGGATCCTTCACTGACCTTGGGCTGTGGCTCTTGGGGCGGAAATTCAACCAGTGAAAACGTGGGAGTAAAACATTTGGTCAATATTAAAACCGTGGCGGAAAGACGTGAAAATATGTTGTGGTTCAGAGTGCCGCCAAAAATCTATTTCAAGCAAGGGGCAACAGGTTTTGCTTTGCGTGAGCTGAAAGGTAAAAAGAAAGCCTTCATCATCACGGATAAACCGTTGTTTGGTTTGGGGTATACCGACAAAATTACCAGCGTGTTGGAAGAGTTGGATATTGCTTATCAGATTTTCTCTAATGTTAATCCGGATCCGGATACCGACACAATTGAAAATGCGTTGAAAATTGTCAGAAACCTTGAGCCTGATGTTATCATTGCCTTGGGTGGCGGCTCACCGATGGATGCGGCCAAGATTGTGTGGTTGATGTATGAACATCCGGAAGTTTCGTTCCATGATTTGGCAATGCGTTTTATGGATATTCGTAAACGTGTGTGCACTTTCCCGGATTTGGGTAGCAAGGCAATGCTTATTACCATTCCGACAACTTCCGGTACCGGCTCTGAGGTGACACCGTTTGCCGTTATCACGGACTCTGCAACTCATGTCAAATACCCGATTGCAGACTATGCTTTGACACCTAATATGGCCATTGTTGACCCGGATTTGGTTAAGACCATGCCCAGAGGTTTGGCAGCCGCTTCCGGTATTGATGCTTTGACGCATGCTTTGGAGGCGTATGCTTCTATTTATGCTACGCCGTTTACCAACGGAATTGCTTTGGAAACCTGCAAAATGATTTTTGATAATTTGGCAAAGTCCGTAAATGACGGGGCCAATAATCCGCAGGCTAGAGAAAATATGCATTATGCCGCAACCATGGCAGGTATTTGCTTTGCACAGGCATTTTTGGGCGTTTGCCATTCCTTGGCTCATAAACTGGGTGGCGCCTATGGTATTGCCCATGGTGTGGCCAATGCCATGCTTATTTGCCAGGTTATTAAATTTAATGCCAGCGAGAAACCTACCAAACAGGGTATCTTCTCTCAATATCATTATCCGGAGGCCAAGCACCGCTATGCCGAAGTGGCAGACAGCTTGGGACTTGGCGGCAAAACCGATGATGAAAAAGTTGATAGGCTGATTGAGGCTATTCAGAAACTCAAAAAAGAAATCGGTATTCCGATGTCTATCAAAGAAGCCGGCGTTGATGAGAAAGTCTTTATGGATAATTTGGACAGTCTTTCAGAGCTTGCTTTTGATGACCAGTGTACCGGTGCTAACCCGCGTTATCCGCTGATTAGCGAGATGAAGGCTCTGTATACGGCCGGATATTACGGAAAAATAGAGTAGTTTCTAAAGTCAGAAGTTTTAAGGGAGGGTTTGCCCTTGTTGCGAGGGGTAAAACCTCCCTTAATTCTTGATTGAAAAACATCTTTTATTTTTATGAAAATTTTATTTGCATTTTAAATTTGATTGGTATATATACTTTTCCAGCAAAACACATTGCCTCATCGTCTAATGGTAGGACAGCAGACTCTGACTCTGTTAATCGTGGTTCGAATCCATGTGAGGCAGCCATCAAAAAAACAGCTCCGTTTCGGGGCTTTTTTTTGTGGCTATCAGCATGGGTGAGAACCACGATTTGTGGTTCGGATTCCCTCCCTTCGCGCCAAGGAGAAGGGAGGGAACGCGTTAAGCCCCCAAAAGGGGTGCGCAGTGGCTGTTGGCCGCGCGCACAATCCATGTGAGGCAGCCATCAAAAAACAGCCCCGTTTGGGGCTTTTTTTGTGGCTATCAGCATGGGCAGATGTCTTTTAATATGATGGTATGATTTTCTTTAGCGATAAAACCTATTTTTTGATTTGATGATTATTAAAAAATATTATATTCAAGCTCTTTAATAATATTAAAGGCTTTAACTACATTTTCTTTTTGAGAATCAAAAGAGCTATGTTTATCAAGAGGAGGAACAATAGCTCTTAACGTAAAACTCTTTCCTGTTTTTACAAGCTTAAAAGAAAGAGCAGAGTTTTGTTCCAATATATTTGCTAAAAAATCTGATGAACAATTCGTTTGAAAGTCAATATATCCTTTAGATAATTTATGATAGATAAAACATCCTTTGGGAAACCAAGAGAATTTGATTAAAGGCCAATCTGAATTAGCTGGAACTATTGTTGGTCTTTTCATCTCTGCCGATGGTATATATTGAGTCAGTAAATCCCAATACTGCACCCAAAATGAGGTCGTAGCATCATCTTTTATAGGAGTATATCCTCTACGCTCTTGAGAAATAGCTAAATCAAGTATTTGAGCCTTATAATCTAAGCGAACAGAATTTTGTTTTTTGAAATATTCTCTTATTGTTTCATAAGAAATCTGATTTTGATATTTTTGAGCTTCGCTATTGTTTATAAGGTAATTATGCGGAGCAACAATACATGTTCGAGTGTCACAATGATATTCTTTTTGAATAGCGGTTGCTCTGATTTTGTATCGCTCAGCTTGCTCTGGCTGAGCATTGGCATCTATTTTATTTTCTATCAAAATAGCATTAGAGGATTTATCTGTTTTATAAAAAAACAAAATATCCGTTTCTCCAAACTGAGGATTAACAACCGAATGCAAAGCTTTAGCTTCTATAATATTACTAGAATCTTCAAATAGGTTTTGAACAAAGAAGCTACAAAAATCACGATTTACATTCAATTCTTCAATTAAAAGTAAATCTATATCTCGTTCTCTAATACTCTCTAATATTAAATCATTGTTTTTCATAAATACCTCAAATTATTTATATTATTATAATAGTAAAAAAATATTGAAGATAACAAGGCAATATTAACAGAGATAAATACCTGTGTAGCTGATGGCTATGTTTCGATTATAAACACGAATTGTCTGGGGTGAGGTGTGATGTGCGAGCATGACACCTCTTTTTGTTGGGCAGCACACGGCGGACGGCTTTCTGATTTCTTTTTAATTCCCGGATGATTAAATCACCCCTCAGAGGTTTGTTTTGTTTAATTTGAGAGCTATTTTAAGCTAAGAAAAAAGAAAGCTATTTTTAATTCCGGTTCTATTATAATAGTTCTTTTTTATTTCTATTATAATACTATTATAGAGGGTAAATTTTGCTCTAAAATCCTTGCCAGATAAGGGATTGAGCAATTTAATGAGGAAATATAGCTTTCCGATGGCGGAAATAACGGTTTCCGGAACTGGAAATATAGACTTCCCCAAGTGGAAATATAGATTTCCGTTTTTGAATTTCCGGAAATAACCGTTTCCGCAAGCTTTATAAGTGGAAATAACGATTTCCGCCTCT